>DATKLH010000308.1:0-6836 GCA_035542515.1 Casimicrobiaceae bacterium | reverse complement strand
TGACCAATGCGCGCGTCGAACGGCGCGTGGAAGCGGTGGTACATGCTCGGTGTGAGCCGCAGGGTGATGTAGTGCCCGTCGCGATATCGCTGCACCCGTCGCGCATCGCCGAGCAACTCCTCCAGCGTGTACGGCACTCCTTTTGCCTGGAGCATCGTCGTGCCCTCCACGCGCCCGCAAGCTCCGACGATCCCGTCGCAAGGACTCACGACGACCGCCGGATCGGTATCGATCGGTCGTGCGCCCGGCTTCAGCTCGCGGGTGAAGCAGTGATGCACGCTGCGAAAACGCAACTCGCTGGCATCCGATAGGTCCAGGCTCGAGAAGCGCCTCCACAGCGCCAGCGACACGTCGCGTACCAGCGGATGCTCGACGCGACTGAAGCGCCCCATCCAGTAAGTGAAGAGCCGGCGTGGAATGCGATTGGTGAGGACGAAGTTCAGATCCTCGAGCACACGTGCCCACGCGCGCTGGCGGAATGTCGTCATCGCCGTGTAACCGGGCCCGCGTACATCGTGGCGCCAAGCAAAGCATGGACCCATCCCTCGCCCTGCTGGCCGCCGGTGGTCTCGCATTCGCGTCGCTTACCCCCGCGCTGCGCGCCCGCGTCGAGCTGTCGCTCGCCAAGCATCGTTCGCTTGCGGGTCATCCGCGCCTCGCCAGGGCGATTGCGGCGCTCGTGCCCTTCTACGAGTACGACGACGCGCGCTTCTATTCCGCCGACGGCGCACCACCCGATGTGACGGCCCAACGTCGTGCGGCCTTTGCGAGACTCGCTGCGCTGTATGCTGCGCGCTTCGCGAAGACCGCTGCCGCGACCGCCGCGCTGGAAGACGGACTGTCGGACCTGCAGTTCACCAGCGCTTATCGTGTGCCGTTCCAGTTCCGGCGTCACGTCCGCACGCACCTGAAGGCGGGAACGGTGTTTAGCGCGTCGCGTGACGTGGTGCTCAACGACGTCGACGGCAACGCGTTCTACGACCTCGCCGGCTCTTACGGTCTCAATCTGTTCGGGTACGAGTTCTACAAATCCTGCATTGCGGATGGCGCGCAGCGCGTTGCCGAGCTGGGGCCGGTCCTCGGCGTGCATCACCCGGTGGTCGAATTCAACGTGCGGCGCTTGCGCGAAATCTCCGGACTCGACGAGGTGTCGTTCCACATGTCTGGAACCGAGGCCGTCATGCAGGCGGTCCGGCTCGCGCGCTATCACACCGGACGAACCCATCTCGTGCGCTTCTGCGGCGCCTATCACGGCTGGTGGGGCGACGTGCAGCCCGGTATCGGCAATCCCGCGGCTGCACACCAGACCTATACCTTGAAGGAACTGGACGACCGATCGCTGCGCGTGCTCGCGCGGCGCCGTGACATCGCGTGCGTGCTGGTGAACCCGGTGCAGGCCTTGCATCCGAATGCATCGGCGCCCGCGGACTCCGCGTTGGTGGCGAGCGATCGCAGCGCGCACTTCGATCGCGACTCGTATGCGCGCTGGCTGCGGCGATTGCGCGAGATCTGCAACGCGCGTGACATTGCGCTCATCTACGACGAGGTGTTCGTCGGATTCCGCCTCGCGCCAGGAGGCGCGCAGGGCTATTTCGACGTCCCCGCGGACATCGTGGTGTACGGCAAATCGCTGGGCGGCGGACTGCCGGTCGGGGTCGTGTGCGGTCGGCGCGAATGGATGAAACGCTACCGGGACGAGCGGCCACTCGATGTCTGCCTCGCCCGCGGCACCTTCAACGCGCATCCCTACGTGATGGGTGCGATGAGCGCTTTTCTGGAGCGGCTCGATTCGCCCGCCGTACGGCAGGTCTACCGCGATCTCGATGCACGGTGGAACGCCCGCGCCGATCACCTCAATGCACGCCTCGCCGAAGCGCAGGTCCCGGTTCGCGTGGCGAATCTGTCGACGATCTGGACCACGATCTACACGGTGCCCTCGCGCTACAACTGGATGCTGCAGTACTACCTGCGGGCCCATGGCTTGTACTTGAGCTGGGTGGGGACCGGACGTTATATCTTTCCGCTCGATCTGGATGACGCGACCTTCGCTGCCATCGCCGAGCGCTTCGTAGCCGCGGCGCGCGCGATGCGTGACGATGGCTGGTGGTGGGTCGGAAAGCCGACGAGCAGCCGTGCGATCAGGCGCCGTGTCCTGCGCGAGATGCTCGCCGCGAATCGCTGATCGAAGCGAGATTCCCGGCGCGGTCTTCAAGCGGAGCCCGCGCCGTCGTGTCACGCACGGTGCTGCGCGTGACGCGGATCGACGAGCTCCCCGCGCAACAGGTACAGAGGCGCTTTCCAGTACAGCGCGACGTCATGGAAGGGGTCGGTGACGATCTTCAGCAGCCACACGAGCCCGGTGCTCACGTCCTTGATGAAGAACAGGTGGACGGTTCGGAACAACAGCCCGCCAACGCCGATGGCGATCCAGATCAATGCGGTCCGGTCCACCAAGGCGCTCCAGTCCGCAACGGGTCTGAACACGCCGAACAACGTGGGATCCATCCACAGCGCGACCGGGCACAGCGCCCAGATCGCGAGCAACACGACCTTGCGGCGCAGGTTGTAACCGACCTTGATGGCCTCCTTGTGCTCGTGCGTGGCCTGGTTGACGTGGTCGTAGCCCTTGGGCTCGAAGAAGAAGTGGCCGACCTGGCGACTGATCATCGCCACCAACCATCCGACGAGCGCGGCCGCGACCGGGTTGGTGAACAACAGCACGTAGCTGCAAAGAAAGCTGACTGCGCTGACCAGGTGCAGGGACTGGTTGATGCGGCTGTGGTGATAGAAGCGATGATCGTCCCAACGCTGGATGCGAAGACTCGCCCATACATCGGTCATTGCACGCTCCGGGGTCGACGTGACGGCGCGATTTGAACCCGGCGCGATGAAGATTTGATGACCGTCATGCCAACGTCCGCGCCGCTAACGTTGCGAAGCGTCGACGGGCAGCCCGGATGGGTGGCGAGTCGCGTGCTGCAACCCGCGCGATGTCAGCAAGGTGACGCAATCGTCGTGTGCAATGCGCTCCGCGTGGCAATCCCGTGCTTCGCCGAAAGCCCGATCATGGACGCCTATCTGGTCGAATGGCTCGCGCGCTTCGGTTATGCGGCGACCTTCGCCGGGACGCTGCTCGAAGGGGAGACGTTTCTGCTGATTGCCGGCGTTTCGGCGCAGCGCGGCTATCTTTCGCTACCGCTGCTGGTCGCGGTGGCGACGTGCGGGGCGCTGCTGACGGACAACGTGTTCTTCGCGGTGGGACGCGTCGTCGGGCCACAACTGTTCGATCGCTTTCCCCGCGTCGCACGGTCGACGAGCCGCGTACAGGACCTCGTCACGCGCCATCCGCGCCTGGCGGTGATGATCATGCGGTTCATGTACGGTACGCGCAGTGTCGGCCCGGCATTCATCGGCGCGGGTCCGATGCGTTGGATCCGCTTCGTACTGCTCGATGCGATCGCCGCGTTCGCGTGGAGCCTCTCGTGGCTCGGCGCGGGATACCTGCTTGGCGAGACCGCACAACGCTTGTTCGCGGATCTCGCTTCGACCACGCCCTGGATGGTCCTCGCAGCCGTTGCAATGGCGATTGCGCTGCTGGTGCGACACCGCGTGCGATCGGCTTGGACGTCGCGGCGGTTACGACGCCTTGGCCGGCGCTAGTCCTTGCGGGCGACGCTCCTTGGTGGATTCGCGATGCGTCGTTCGATCTCCTCGCGGAGCTCGACGAACTGCCGGCGCGTTTCGGCGGCGATCAGCATGGGGCCCACCAGCGGGGGAACCAGCAGGTTCGACACGTAGCGGCCGCGATTGAGGATGTGCAGCTCGCCATCCTGCAGTCGCAGTTCGGTCTCGAACTCCGACGCGCGCAAGTCCCCGCTCACAAAGCGTGACCGGATGATCTTCAGCGGGACCATTTCGACCTCGCGCACGTTCTCGAACGCGAAGCGAAACGGCCCGCTGCTTGCGACACCCTTCTGATAAACACGCACCCGCGAGGGACCGATGGGTTCCACGTGGCTCGCTTCCAGGTGAGTGAGGAAGTGCGTCATGTTGTCGTAATCGGTCAGGACCTCCCACGCCTGGGCGGCCGAGGCGTGCACCGGGCAGTCGACGCGGACGAGGATGGCTTCGCCATCCGTCGTGACATCGACGTCGATATCGCCCGGAGATGCCGGTGCCACCGTGGCGAAGGCGAGCGACACGAGCCACAGGACCATCGTGGCGGATTGATTGCAGCGCGCGGCGGATCGCGGAGGCCTCGTCACGAAATGGGACCTGGTCTCGAAAGATTGTCGGAGCCGGCGCAAATCTAGCTTGCGGACATTGCAAATCTGCGACGGCGGACGCAGAAGCGAGCGAGTGACGACGACCGTGAACCACCCGGCCGGCGTCGACAAGCCTCGTCGTCCTCGCCAACCGGATTGACCGTCGTCAAAAGGCGGTGCGGAATGTAATGCGTCGGTCATGGGGCGGCCGGATACTGTCAACAACCGGACACGAGTCCGTCTCGATCTCATGACAGAAAAGTTGCACATCATCGACAGCCTCGGCGAGCGGCGCCTGATCCTGCCGGCGTTGATCAACGCGGCTCTCGCAGCGAACGATCGATCGAAGTACTACTTCACGCTGCTGCAAAGCGCGGCGTCGCACGCCGAGCGCCCCGACCAACTCGCGGCGGACCTGTTGCACGAGCGTCTTGCATGCGGTGTGGCCGACGAAAGCCTCGACACCGTGGTGGGCGGGAGCTTCCGCGCCGGGGAAGGCGCCTATGGCATCCCGCGGGCGGGAGACATCGTCCGGGCTCTGCTCCGTGAAGTCGACGTCATGATGGTGCCGCTCGAAGCGCGCCAGCCGGAGCTTGCACAGCGCCTCGCACTACTCAAGGCTTCGAGCACCGTGACAGGCGACGTCCTGTCACGCAACCAGATAGACACTCTCGCGTCGGGCAACCGCGATCGCGGCGACTCCCTTCACCTCCTGGTGATGGATGCGCACAAGGCCCTGAACGCCCTGCAGAGGGACATCGCCACCGAGACCGTCGATGGCGCGAGCTGCTGTGCCATCGCAGCCGCCGACCGGCCGCTCATCGGTGCGTTCATGCGCGGCGTGCGGCGCACCGCGCCGCTCAAATTCGACCATCCCGGGCTGGGCACGACCGCCACACGAAACGGCGCGCGACTTGTCCTGCAGAACGACATCGGAACCACGGATGCGCACGTGCTGGTCGTGCATGTCGAGGATCGACGCGTCAGCACGACCTACACGGACGTGCATCTGCAGCGCCTGCTGTTCTTCCAGTCGCTGTTCCATCGTTTCGAAGTCGAATGGGATGACACGGTATCGCGGCGCGATCAGGCGTTGGAAGACGGCGTCTACCACATGACGGTGGGAACGTTCGTCGCGTCCTCCGATGCGCAACTCAACGAGTTTCTCGAGTTCATGGGTTCGCGCCTGGTGTTTCTGATCGACTGGAATCGTGCGCGCAAACGCTTGCGCGCGCTCGTGTCGAAGGATGGGGCGCTCGCCCTGCTCACCTGGGCCGCGGAGCACGACTACGGTCACATGGCCTTTCTGCGCGCCGGTGGCGAGCAACTGATCTACGACGCGCTCGATTTCGTGGTGAAGGGCGAGGCGCGCTTCGGCGAGCGTCTGGATGAATTGCTCGGTTCCAGGGAAGCGCTCGCGTACCTGCAGTTCGTCGTGAAGGCCTGCTCGGAAAGCCTGGTGCGCGGCGAGCCGATCTCGTTCATCCAGGATGCCGCGCGCGCCGAGCTGTACAACCACTACCGTGCCGGCCAGCAACTGGTATTCGATGTGGCCGGCGAGCACGCGGCATGGATCGTCGAGATCGCGTCGGGCCTGCGCGATGCGATGATGTCGATGCGAACCGCCGACGGCCCGGCGGGCGTGCAGCGCAACGCCGAGCGCGCCAAGGATTGGGAGGGACGCGCCGACGATCTGGTCAATCGCGCGCGCGCCGCCTCCAAGCGTCCGGGCGCGAGCGACACGTTCCCCCGCATCCTGGAAGCGGCGGACGATATCGCTGACGCGCTGGAAGAAGCGGCGTTTCGCCTGACACTGCTGCCGCAGGCGTCCATGGGAGGGGCGGTTGCGGTGCATCTCGAGCCCCTCGCCGAACTGCTCGTGCAGGCCGCGCAGGAGTACGTGAAGGTCGTCGAGATCGCGCGCTCGGTGCAGCGCGGTGGCGCGCGCGAGGACATGCAGGACTTTCTCGATGCGGTCCATCGCATCATCCGCCTGGAGCACGACGCCGATGCCGCACAGCGCGAAGTGGCAAGGACACTCGCGGTCACCGCCGAGGATTTCCGGATGCTGCACGTGCTGACCGAAGCCGCGAAGAATCTCGAGAAGGCGGCCGATGAGCTCATGCATTCGGGACTGCGCATGCGCGACTACGTCCTGGGGCTCATGGCGGCGTAGCGCGCGGAATCGACATGGATGCTCAGACCTATCTGATTGGCTGCAGGGACGCGTCCGACGCGGTCCCGGGAGCCGAGGTTCTCGGCTTCAAGGCGTACAACCTCTGGAGGATGCACAAGCTCGGGCTGCGCGTTCCTCAGGCCTTCGTGCTGGGCACACGCTACTGTCGCGAGTATTTCGACCGCGGTGCCGCCAACGAGGAACAGTTGAAGCCCATGCTCGCACGACTGGTGCGTGAGCTCGAACGCGCCAGCGCGCTCGGCTTCGGTAGCGCGCGCAAGCCGTTGCTGGTCTCGGTGCGTTCCGGCGCTGCGGTGTCGATGCCGGGCATGCTCGACACGATCCTCAACATCGGGCTGTGCGACTCGACGGTGCCGGGGTTGCTGCGGCTGACG
>DATKLH010000307.1:0-8115 GCA_035542515.1 Casimicrobiaceae bacterium | reverse complement strand
TCGACGAGGCGGCGACCATGGACGGCGCAACCGTGCTGCAGACGTTCTGGCGCGTGGTGCTGCCGCTCGCCCGCCCCGGGCTGGTGGCGGTAGCGCTGTTCACCTTCCTCATCGCATGGAACTCCTACGTCTGGGCGCTGGTGCTGACCACCGACGCGTCGATGTTCGTGCTGTCGGTCGGTATCGCCAACATGGTCGGCGAGTACCGTGTGCAGTGGAACGAGCTGATGGCCGCCGCCGTAATCGCGGCGGCCCCTGTGATGGTCCTGTACTCGCTGCTCGAGCGACACCTGGTCGACGCCATCACCGCGGGCGCGGTCAAGGGGTGACGCCATCCGATAAGCGTGGCTGACTGCCGACGCTCCGGATCGCTCATAATGGACCGCTTGCGCCCGGCCCATTTCCCGCTTGGAGGTTGCCATGCCCGCCCGCCGCCAGTTCCTCACGCTCGCTGCCGCGACGTTCGCCGCGGCGCTGATCGACAGTGCGACGCCGGCGCTCGCGCAGACGAGCCCCGCGAAGAACCGCGTAGTGATGCAGGTCAGCGACGCCGAGCCGGGCAAGTGGAACCTGACCCTCAACAACGCCCGTAACCTCCAGGCCGACCTCGGCGAGGGCAACGTCGAGATCGAAGTCGTAGCCTACGGCCCCGGCATCGGCATGCTGAAGTCCGATTCGCCGGTCGCGAGCCGCATCGCCGATGCCACCGAGCACGGCATCAAGTTCGCGGCGTGCGAGAACACCATGCGCGGCCAGAAGCTCACCAAGGCCGACATGCTGCCGACCACCGGCTATGTCCCCGCCGGTGTGGTCGAAATCATGCAGAAACAGCAACAGGGTTGGGCGTACCTGCGACCCTGACGCGACGCTTCACGCCACTGCCTCGCCAGGCGACGCACGAGTCGCCGCTGCGCCTTCCGGAATATGGACTCGACAAGCCGCTCGCCTCGCTGCCGCATCGGGACGAAGCCTTGCGGATGTCCGGCGCTTGCTGCCGGTGGGCGCGCTGTCAGCGGCTCGCAAGCGCGTCCATTATTTTCCTATTGTTTCGAACCCGACCGTCGTAACGGAAATACGCGATGCTTATGGGTTGCGCGATCGCCAGAGCGCTGCCTTCCAGGAATTCCGGAGGGTGCGTGCAGTCTGAAGCGATGCGATCGACACGCGGGCCAGCGCTCGCCGAGCGTCGACGCGAGCGTTTTCGCCGCGCTCACGCTCATTCCTCCCAACGGAGATCGTGATTCCAATGCTTGATCGACGCCCGCTGCTGGCGATCGTGATCGTCGTACTGGCCGTCGCCGGCGGCGCCTTCCTGTGGGCGCGCTACGGCGTAACGGCCCGAGGCAGCGCCGCCAAGGGGCCACCGGCGGTGCCGGTCAGCGTCGGCAAGGTGCAATTGAAGGACGTCCCGATGCGCCTGTCCGCGATCGGCAACGTCGAGCCGTTCACCTCCGTGGCGATCAAGGCGCGGGTGGACGGACAGATCGTGCAGGTGCACTTCAAGGAAGGCGATCGTGTGCGCCGCGGCGACGTGCTGTTCCAGATCGATCCGCGTCCGTTCGAGGCATCGCTCGCGCAGGCGCAAGCGAACCTCGCCAAGGACCAGGCGCAGCTTTCGCGCGCGCAGGCGCAGGACGTGCGCTACCAGGACCTGCTCAAGCAGAACTTCATCTCCAAGGATGCGTACGAGCAGGTGCGCACCAACGCGCAGACCGCCGCGGCGACCGTCGAAGGCGACAAGGCCGCCGTGCAGACCACCAAGCTGCAGCTCGACTATTGCACCATCCGCGCACCCATCGATGGCTACGCAGGGCGCATCCTCATCCAGGAAGGCAATCTGGTCAAAGCCAACGACGTCAATGCGTTGGTCACGCTCAATCAGATCGTGCCGGTGTACGCGAGCTTCGCGGTGCCCGAGCAGGAGCTGAGCGCCATCCGCGAGCATCAGTCCGCGGGGGATCTCGTCGTGCAGGCGACGCTGCCCAACAGCACGCATGCGCCCATCGCGGGCAAGCTGAGCTTCATCGACAACAGCGCCGACACGACCACCGGCACCATCCGGCTCAAGGCGCAATTTGCCAACACCGACACCGCGCTATGGCCGGGACAGTTCGTGAGCGTCGTGCTCACCCTTTATCAGCAGAAGGACGCGCTCATCGTGCCGTCGCAGTCGATCCAGAACGGTCCCAACGGCCAGTACGTCTTCGTCGTCAGGCCCGACCGCGTCGTCGAGCTGCGTGACGTGAGGGTCGCACGCGCGGTCGGCGACGACACCGTCATCGCGAGCGGCCTCAAGCCCGGCGAAACCGTGGTGACGGCCGGCCAGCTGCGCCTCGCGCCCGGCGTCAAGGTCACCGTCGACAACGCCAGCACGACATGAACATCGCGGCGCTGTTCGTTCGTCGCCCGGTCATGACCGCGCTGGTCATGATCGGCATCCTGGTCTTCGGCATCGTCTCCTACCGGCTGCTGCCGGTGAACGCGCTGCCCAACGTGGACTTCCCGACCATTCAGGTCACCGCCAACCTGCCCGGCGCCACGCCCGACACGATGGCCTCGGCGGTCGCGACACCGCTCGAGAAGCAGTTCTCGACCATCGCCGGAATCGACTCGATGACCTCGCAGTCGACCAACGGCAGCACCAGCATCACGCTGCAGTTCTCGCTCGACCGCAATATCGACGCCGCCGCGCAGGACGTGCAATCGGCGATCGCAGCCGCCGCACGACAGCTGCCGTCGTCGATGCCGACGCCGCCAACGCAGCGCAAGGTCAATCCGGCTGATTCGTCGATCCTGCTGCTGGCGCTCACCTCGCAGACGCAGCCGCTGTCGGTGGTCGACGACTACGCCGAGAACAACCTCGCGCAACGCATCTCCACCATCAGCGGCGTCGCGCAGGTGCAGGTGTTCGGATCGCAGCAATACGCCGTGCGCATCCAGCTCGATCCCAACGCGCTCGCCACCCGCGGCATCGCGCTCACCGACGTGGAGCAGGCGGTCGGACAAGCGAATGTCAACCTGCCAACAGGCACGCTCTATGGGCGCGAGCGCGCCACGTCGGTGACGGCGAGCGGCCAGCTCGAGGATGCCAAGGCCTACGCGCCGCTGATCGTCGCTTACCGCAACGGGGCTCCGGTGCGGCTCGCCGAGCTCGGGCGCGTGTTCGACAGCGTGCAGAACAACAAGGTCGCCGCCTGGTACAACGGCACACGCGGCGTCGTCCTCGCGATCCAGCGGCAACCGGGCACCAACACCATCGAGGTGGTCGACGCGATCAACCGCATGCTGCCGTCGTTCCAGGCCGAGCTGCCGCCGTCGATCAAGCTGTCGACGCTCTACGACCGCTCGCAATCGATCCGCGAATCAGTGCGCGACGTCGAAGTGACGCTGGTGCTCGCGCTGATGCTGGTCGTGGCGGTCATCTTCGTGTTCCTGCGCAGCGTGACCGCGACGCTGATTCCGAGCATGGCATTGCCGATGTCGCTCATCGGCACCTTCGCGGCCATGTACCTGTTCGGGTACAACCTCGACAACCTGTCGCTGATGGCGCTGACGTTGTGCGTCGGGTTCGTGGTGGACGACGCGATCGTGATGCTCGAGAACATCACGCGGCACATGGAGATGGGGCAGCCGCGCATGGTCGCGACGCTCGAGGGTGCGAAGGAGATCGGCTTCACCATCGTGTCGATGACGCTGTCGCTCGCCGCAGTATTCATTCCCGTGCTGTTCATGGGCGGCATCCTGGGCCGCCTGCTGCACGAGTTCGCGGTCACGATCATCGTCGCCGTGCTGATCTCGGGTTTCGTCTCGCTCACGCTGACGCCGCTGCTGTGCAGCCGCCTGCTCGCGATCACGCACCCCGAGGACCACGGGCGGCTGTATCGTGCGTCCGAGCGCGGATTCGCGGCGATCCTCGCGGTGTACCGGGGCACGCTCGCGTGGGTGATGCATCACCGGCGCACCACGATGGCGGTGTTCGCGGCGATCTTCGTCGGGACCGGCGCGCTGTTCTACTACATGCCCAAGGGCTTCCTGCCCAGCGACGACGTCGGGCAGCTGTTCGTCATCACCGAGGCCGCACAGGACATCTCGTTCGATGCGATGTCGAACCTGCAGCAGCAGATCGCTGCGATCATCCAGCGCAACCCGCACGTCGACAACGTGATGTCGTTCGCCGGGGCCGGGGGACCGAGCAGTTCGCTCAACAACGGCCGCCTGTTCATCACGCTCAAGCCGCACGGCGAGCGACCTTCCGCCGAAGTGGTGATGCAGGAGCTGCGCCCCACCCTCAACGGCATCCCGGGCATCAAGGCCTACGTGCAGAACGTTCCGGCGATCCGCATCGGCGGACGACTCACCAAGAGCCAGTATCAATACACGCTGCAAGGCGCGGATACCCCGCTGCTGTACCAATGGGCTCCGAAGATCGAAGCGAAACTGCGTACGCTGCCCGGCCTGGTCGACGTGACGAGCGACTTGCAGATCACCCAGCCGCAGATCAGCGTGCAGATCGACCGCAACAAGGCCTCCGCGCTCGGCGTCACCGCCGAGGCGATCGAGAATACGCTCTACGACGCCTACGGTTCGCGCCAGGTGTCCACGATCTACGCGCCGACCAACCAGTACTGGGTGGTCATGGAGCTGCTGCCGCGCTACCAGATGGATCCGTCGGCACTGTCGATGCTCTATGTACGCTCGCAGACCGGTACGCTGGTTCCGCTCAACGCCGTGGCGATGCTCAAGCCCGCCGTGGGACCGCTCGCGATCAACCATCAAGGCCAGTTGTCGGCGGTCACCATCTCGTTCGATCTCGCGCCAGGCACCTCCCTCTCCGATGCGATCGCACGGATTCAGTCCACCACCGCGTCGATGGGCCTGCCGGCGACCATCAACGGCTCGTTCGCGGGCACTGCACAGGCGTTCCAGTCGTCGCTGCAAGGCATGGGCGTGCTGCTCATCCTGGCGATCTTCGTGATCTACCTGGTGCTAGGCATCCTCTACGAGAGCTTCATCCATCCGCTCACGATCCTGTCCGGGCTGCCGACCGCCGGCTTCGGCGCGCTGCTCACGCTGTGGCTGTTCAACATCGATCTCAACATGTATGCGTTCGTCGGCATCATCATGCTCGTTGGCATCGTCAAGAAGAACGCGATCATGATGATCGACTTCGCCATCGAGGCCCGGCGCGCCGGCAGCCCCGCCGAGGAGGCGATCTTCGACGCCTGCATCACGCGCTTCCGCCCGATTATGATGACGACCATGGCGGCGCTCATGGGCAGCCTGCCGATCGCGCTGGGGCTTGGTGCCGGCGGCGAAGCTCGCCGCCCGCTCGGGCTCGCCGTGGTCGGCGGCCTCGTCGTGTCGCAACTGCTGACGCTCTACATCACGCCGGTGGTCTATCTGTACTTCGAGCGCTTCCAGCAATACTTGGCAGCACGACGCCGGCATCCCGGCGCGGAACCCGCGCCCGCCCACGGTTCGGCGGATTGAGCACCCCGCAGGCTTCCAGCGCCCTGCGAGGCGCGCCCCCGCGGGATGAATTGCGTCTGATCAATGCCGAGCGACGCGATTCGCGAAACACTGTCGCATACCATCTGCGCCAGCCGACGCAACGGAGGTGATGGCGTTGGACCAGGTGTCGACTCCGCTCCACGGCACGACCCAAGCTCCACCGGTGCGCCGCGATCTTGCGCGCACGATGCTGGTCGTGCTGCTGCTTGCGCTGCTCATCGGCGCGACGTTCTGGATCCTGCGTCCGTTCCTGCTCTCGGCGATCTGGGCGATGATGATCGTGGTAGCGACCTGGCCGCTGATGCTAAGCGTGCAGGCGCGCGTGCGTCGACGTGCGTGGGCCGTCACGACGATGTCAGCCGCGATGGTGCTGATCTTAGTCGCGCCGGTGCTCCTCGCGGTGCGAACGCTGGCCGTGAACGTCGACGCGATCACGCGATGGATACGCGCGCTCCCCACCGCCGATCTGCCGTCCGCCCCTGCCTGGCTCGACAAGATCCCGCTGGTCGGTGCGAAGCTGGCCCAGCGCTGGTCGGACATCGCCGCGGGAGGCAGTGGCCAGATCAAGGCCTATCTGGCGCCGTACGCCAACGACGCCGCGCAGTGGCTCGCGGGCGCGCTGGGCGGCGCCGGCGCGATGGCGCTCGAATTCCTCCTGACCATCATCATCGCGGCGATCCTGTACGCCAACGGCGAAGGCGCGCGGGACGCGATCATCCGATTCGGTCGCAGGCTCGCCGGTGATCGTGGTGAAGGCGTGGTGGTTCTTGCCGGGCAGGCCATCCGCGCCGTCGCGCTCGGCGTGGTGGTGACGGCGTTGGTGCAGACCGTGCTGGCCGGCGTCGGTCTCGCGGTCGCCGGCGTTCCACTGGCTGGCCTGTTGACCGGCGTGATCCTGATCCTGTGCATTGCGCAAATCGGACCGTTGCTCGTGCTCATCCCGGCCGTGATCTGGCTGTTCTGGAACGATTACAACGCCTGGGGCACCGCGCTGGCGGTGTGGAGTGTCTTCGTCGGCCTGATGGACAACGTACTGCGCCCGATGCTGATCCGCAAAGGCGCCAATCTTCCGCTATTGCTGATCTTCGCGGGTGTGATCGGAGGCCTGGTCGCGGTCGGCGTGATCGGCCTGTTCGTCGGTCCCGTCGTGCTCGCGATCGGCTACACGCTGCTCAAGCAGTGGGTCGACGAGCCGATGCCGCTGTAGCGAAGATTCGAATCCTGCAATCTGTTGCGCCGGCACGCCGGCTTTGCGCCTTCACGCGTGAAGAGCACGCACCGACCCGACGCGTGGAGCGGGTGAAGGGAATCGAACCCTCGTCGTAGGCTTGGGAAGCCTCTGCTCTGCCATTGAGCTACACCCGCGGCGAGGTGATTCTACCTGCCGCGACCCGGCGCGTGAATCGGCGCGCATGACTCGGTGCGCGGCCCACCGTGGACGGTGACGGTATGTACACTGCCGGAAACGCCACGCCGCGCGAAACTTTGCCGCGGTGGACCTCACACCATCTGCTTGCGGCGCTGCTCGATGACATGCTCGAGCAGCTTGATGTTCTGGCGCACCGCTTCGAGGTTGGGATTGATCGCCAGCGCGCGCCGTGAATAATCGAGTGCCCGATCGTAGTATTCGAGTCGCGTGTAGATCTGCGCATAGCCGGACAGCGCCCCCCAATGGTAGGGATTGCGCTTCATGACCTCGTCGCAGTCGGCAAGCGACTTGTGCAGGTCGCCCACCAGGAAGTACAGCGTGGCACGCTTGTTCCAGCCCTCGGCGAAGTCGGGCTTGAGCTCGATGATTCGAGTGAAGGTGGCGATGGCTTGCTCCACATCGCCGCTTTGCATCTGCGCCAGGCCGTTCTCGTAGAGCTTGTCGACCTCGCGATCCCCCGAGCGCGACCAGATCTGCCAGATCGCCTGCTCGGCCTGCTGGCGGACATCCTCGTCGGTGTCGCGCAACGACTTGAGCAGCGCGCTGACATCCCCCATCACACCGACCTCGCTCAGCCGTTCGACTGCTGCGCGCCTGACCTGGGCGTCGGCGTCAGTCAGCTGGCGCAATGCCTGGTCGTGGCCCACCTGCTGCGCCCAGGCTGTCGCGCCGAAAGCGGCCATTGCAGCGATGCAGAACAGCGACAAGATACGCATAAGGCCATCCTCGAGCGGACGCGCATCGACAGCTCACGCTGCCGGCCATCCCGCGACGGTCGCAGCGCTCGCCTTTTGCAAGCGCTGCAGCGACATTCGCAGTGGATCATGATACTGCTCGACTTCGACCCTACGCCGCGGCATTCGGGGGGTCAAGCGCGAGCGGCAGCGCGTACACGGCGGCCGCTCTTCTGCAATCATTCCGTCACGCCTGGGCCCCATCTTGCGGGAAAGGTAGGAGAAACCAACCATGTCCGAAGTGAAGGCGCTGTTGTTCGACGTATTCGGAACGCTGGTCGACTGGCGCTCCTGCGTTGCGTGCGAAGCGCAGCGCCTGCTCGCGCCGCAGGGCATCGCGCTCGATTGGCTCGCCTTCGCGGACGCATGGCGCGACCAATACCAGCCGGCGATGAACGAAGTTCGCAGCGGCGCACTGCCGTTCAGCAAGCTCGACGTGCT
>DATKLH010000306.1:0-3939 GCA_035542515.1 Casimicrobiaceae bacterium | reverse complement strand
CGCTGCGACTCGCAAAGGAGATGAACAACGCGAACGACCTGCCGATCTCCGCGCTGAGCGATTGGGTTGCGCGCGTCGACGCCGATCGCGAACGAGCCCTGCAGCGCGCCTGGCAAAAATTCACGCGCGCCCCGCGATTCTGGACCTGAGCGCATCGCGTCATGCTCGAATCCGCCGAAGTCGGCCATCGAATCGACAAGCGCCAGTACAACCGCGAGGAGCCGCGGCTGCGCGAATCCCTCGTGCTCGCGCAGTTCGATCTTGCCGCGAAACAGCGCGGTCCGCTCCTGTTGATCATCGCAGGTGTAATCGCGGCGGGGAGGCACGAGACCGCCAATCAGCTCACCACCTGGATGGACCCGCGTCACATCGGCGTCGCCGCGTTCAAGGATCCGGCGCCGGAGGAAGCCGTGCGACCGCCGGCGTGGCGATCGTGGCGCAACCTGCCGCCGCGCGGCCGTATCGGCATCTTCATGGGTGGCTGGTACGCCGACCTGATCGCTGCGCGGTGCGCAGGCAACATGGAAGACGCGGAGTTCGACGATCGTCTCCTGCGCATTCGCCAGCACGAGGAGATGCTCGCGGCCGAGGGTGTGGTCCTGCTCAAGTATTGGATCCACTTGTCGAAGGCCGCGCAGAAGCAGCGCATCGCCGAGATCGAATCGGATCCCGACGAGCGCTGGCGCATAACGGGCGAAGACAAGAAGGCGATGCGCGCATACAACAAGGGGCGCCCGGTGTGGGAGCACGTCCTGAGCACGACCTCGCTCGGCATTGCGCCGTGGTACGTTGTGGAAGGAACCGACGAACGTTATCGCGACCTCACCATTGGCAAGCTGACGCTCGAAGCGCTGCGCAAGGCGGTATCGCTCAAGCACGCGCCGGTGGCATCCGACACGGCGGCGCCTGCGCCGGCGGTGATCGGCAACGTCGAGGTCATCCGGCGCCTCGATCTTTCGCACAAGGTCGCGAAGCGCACGTACGAAGACGAGCTGCCTCGCTACGAGGGACGACTGTTCAACCTCGTGCGGCACAAGCGCTTTCGGCATCACGCGCTGGTGCTCGGCTTCGAGGGTCTCGATGCCGCGGGCAAAGGCGGCGCGATCCGCCGCGTGACCGGCGCGCTCGACGCCGGGCAGTACGTCGTGGTTCCAATCGCGGCCCCCAACGACGAGGAGCGTGCGCATCCGTACCTGTGGCGTTTCTGGCAGCACGTCCCGGCGTGCGGCGGCATCACCATCTTCGATCGCACCTGGTACGGCCGCGTCCTCGTGGAACGCATCGAGGGGCTGTGCAGCGAGTCCGACTGGATGCGCGCCTACGACGAGATCAACCAGTTCGAGCGGCAGCTCACCGAGTTCGGCATCGTGCTGTGCAAGTTCTGGCTGCAGATCAGCAAGGCCGAGCAGTTGCGACGCTTTCGAGCGCGCGAAAAGACGGCGTTCAAACGCTTTAAGATTACCAGGGAGGATTGGCACAACCGCAGTCGCTGGGACGCCTACGAGCAGGCCGTGGCCGACATGGTCGACCGTACCTCGACCGAGAGCGTGCCGTGGTCGCTCATCGAAGCCGAGGACAAGCGCTATGCCCGCGTGAAGATCCTGCAGGCCATCTGCGAGCGACTCGAAGAGGCGCTCGACTAGTGTCGCGTTCCGGAGATGACTTGCCGAACTATCGGACCGGAGGCGAGAAGCTTCGTGGAGGAGTGGCGAAAATGGCGCGCTGCGCGAAGCGCGCCGCAGCGGATATCGGCAATATCCGCAAGGTTCCCGACAATCCAGCGCGTCATTTGTCGTCCGCTTTTGTGCAAGGTAATTTCCGGAACGGGACACTGGGATGAGACAGGCTCCCAAGTCTATGCGCTTGCTGTCCCGCAAGGAGCGTGTCGGCCGCACGTAGCGGCCTGGCGCTACTGACATGCGCGGACCGGATGCCGTCAAGTCGGCAGGACCCTATCGCGCCCCGCCATGGCTGCGCGGCGGGCACGCGCAAACGATCTACCCGTCGTACCTCAAGCGTGAGCGCGCTCCGCTGCGACGCGAGCGGGTCTTCACCGCCGATGGGGACTTCTGGGATTTCGACTGGCTCGACACCCCCGCCACTCCCGATGCGCCGCTGGTGGTGCTGTTCCACGGCCTGGAAGGCGGATCGGGATCGCACTACGCGCGCGCGTTGATGCACCTGCTTGCGCAACGCGGCTGGCGCGGCGTCATTCCGCATTTCCGCGGCTGCAGCGGTGAGCCGAATCGACTCGCGCGCGCCTATCACTCCGGCGACCACGAAGACGTCGGCGCCATGCTCCAGGCGATACACGAGCGACGCGGCAACGCCGCAGCGCTGTTCGCCGTCGGCGTATCGCTGGGCGGCAGCGCGTTGCTCAACTGGCTGGGACGCCACGGCGAAGCGGCCACGCGCATCGTGCAGGCTGCGGCCGCCATCTCGACGCCTATCGATCTGACCGCTGCCGGCATCGCGATCGGCCAGGGACTCAATCGCATCTACACCGTGCACTTCCTCACGACACTGAAGCCCAAGTCGCTCGCCATGGCGAAACGCTTCCCGGGGGTGCTCTCGGAGACTGCGATTCGCGCCGCGCGCACGATGTGGGAGTTCGATGAGGTCGTTACCGCACCGCTGCACGGATTCACCGGCGCCGATGATTACTGGAGACGCGCGTCGTGCAAGCCATGGCTGACGCAGGTGCGTGTTCCCACACTGGTGCTCAATGCACTCAACGATCCATTCATCCCGGCGGCGTCCCTGCCATCGCGCGAGGAAACGAGCAACGCGATCACGCTCGAACGGCCCGAGCACGGCGGCCACGCCGGTTTTGCTAGCGGTCCATTTCCCGGTCACGTGCGATGGCTGCCGTTGCGGTTGGTAGAATTCTTCGAGTACGGTCGATAATCGATGGGCCTTCACACTTGGATTACCGGCGATCCGGGCGTGGTTGTCCCGTGACCGATGCCATCATCCGCGCCGCGCATCCGTCACCGCAGTTCGCATAGACCCATCGCCTGTCCCTCGCCTATCGCCCACTTTCGACACGACCATGCTCCCACCTGAAATCTTCAAGGCCTACGACATCCGCGGCGTGGTCGGCAAGACGTTGACACCGGAGATCGTGCGTGCGATCGGCCAGGCACTGGGCTCGCTCGCCCGCGAGCGCGGACGCAGCGCGATTGCGATCGGACGCGACGGACGCCTCTCGGGTCCCGCGCTTGCTAGTGCTCTGGCCGAAGGCATTCGCGCATCGGGCGTGGACGTCATCGACCTGGGCATGGTCGCGACGCCGATGAGCTACTTCGCCACCTTCGAACTGAAGACCGCATGCAGCGTGATGGTCACCGGCAGTCACAATCCGCCGGACTACAACGGCCTCAAGATGGTGATCGACGGCACCACGCTGTCGGGTGACGAGATCCAGGCCCTGCGACGCCGTCTCGAGGAAGGCAATCTCACGCGCGGCCAGGGCGGTTACCGGACGCACGACATCGGCCCCGCGTACATCGAGCGCATCGTCGGTGACGTCAAGCTCGCGCGTCGCATGCGCATCGCGGTGGACTGCGGCAACGGCGTGGCCGGCGCGTTCGCGCCGCTGCTGTACCGTCGCATGGGATGCGAAGTGGTCGAGCTGTATTGCGAGGTCGACGGCACGTTTCCCAACCATCATCCCGATCCGTCGCAACCGGCCAATCTCGCGGACCTCACGGCGCGCCTCGCGCAGGGCGATCTGGATCTCGGCCTCGCGTTCGACGGCGATGGCGACCGTCTGGGCGTGGTGACTCCGCGCGGCCACATCATCTATCCGGATCGCCAGCTCATGCTGTTCGCCGCGGACCTGCTGCGACGCCAGCCCGGCGCGACGATCATCTACGACGTCAAGTCGACGCGCAATCTCAAGCCATGGATCACTCGGCACGGCGGCTCGCCGCTGCT
>DATKLH010000305.1:0-17295 GCA_035542515.1 Casimicrobiaceae bacterium | reverse complement strand
CGGCGCACCCGCTCCAGTCGGCCCCATTGCTCGCCAAGCGCACGCAACGCGTTGCGATCGATGCGGCGCGGTCGTCCGACCATCACGCGCGCGATTTCCGCGAACGCGTCGCGCGTGGTGACCCAGCCGACGGCATGCAGGTCGAGATCGGTAGCGAGGTGACGTTGTTGCTTCACCCCGCCGTGAACCTCGTCGCACCCGCTGGGCGGGTGCGACGGAGGCAATGGATCCATGGCGAGCGGGTCGCTAATGAATGTAGATGGCGCGGCTGCCATCGGCAAACACGCGCCGCGTATCGACCGCCTCGGTTTGTGCCGCGCTTGCCGTGCGACGTGCAGGCCGTTCACAGTCGCACGTAACGGCCGGCGCTGCGCCGCGGCTCGCGGACTTGCTCTTCGCATACTTGCGCAATCCCACGAACACAACCCGCAACACGATGCCCAGCGCGACAACCCCGATCAACAGCGCAACGAACAGGATGCGCCACCAGTAGAGTTCGCCTAGCGTGTACATTTGCAGCTCACTTGAAGAAGCTCGAAGTTGCGCGGCCATCGGTGACTTCGTCGATGTGACGCGCGGTTTCGTATGCCGACAAGATAGAGCTGCGCAGGCCAAGACGCCGTCAATTTCGCTGCAGCGTGCATAAAAACGACGTAAAGAATTCGCGCCGGTCTCAACCTGCTGTGCGGGCCATCCGGAAGAGTCGGCGTTGCACCGCATTGATGCGGCATTTGCACACGCTGACTCCGAACTGATGCCGTCTTTATGCGATGTCGATTAACCTCGCAGGAAACGCATCGCGTCACCGGCGGGCCGGTTGATGCAAAGGTGCAATGAGCACGGATGGAGGCAAGCGTCGCCACCGCACGGTGAGCACGCAAGGTAACGCAGGCGGGAAGAAGATCCATGGACGTACGCGAATTCGTCAAAGAGGCGCTGCTGCAGATCTGGGCAGGCACCACGGAGGCAGTGCAGGTCGCGCAAGACAACCGGGGTGGCGCCGATGCGTCAAGCTCGGCCGACAGGAGCCATGCCGTCCCCATGCCGGGCATCGATGCAGGCAGCAAGCCGATCGTCGTGGAATTCGACATCGCGGTCTGCGTGCGCGATCGCGTCAACGGCACAGACCGCTCGACGCTCAGCCTATCGATGCCGCCTGCGCCCGGCGGCAGCGCAACTGAGGAAGCCATGCACGCTGCAGCACCGGCTCGGCTACGGTTTTCGATCCCGCTCGAGCAATCGATCCGCGCCGGCGGCGCGAAGCAGGCCATGCAGGACACTACGAGCGCGCACGACCGCCTGCGCTTTGCATCGGGCCCGTCGCTACGGGGTCGCTACTAGGCAACCTCGGTGCGCGTCGATGCAACGATGACGCAGCCGCTGGCCGGTAGCGCGTAACAGACGCTACGACTTCATCGCTGCACAACCGGCGCTTCGCCTTGTGCGGCGTCGCTGCGCATGCGCGGCAGCCCGGTCACTTCGAGGATTTCGTCCTCGTTCAGCGTCTCGCGCTCGAGCAACGCCTTGGCGAGCGCTTCGAGCGAGCTGCGATGCTCGGTGAGAAGCCGCTTCGCCTCCTCGTGGCTCTCGTCGATGATCCGCCGGACTTCCTCATCGATGGTCTCGGCGGTGTGTTCGCTGAACGGCTTGGCGCCGTTGTAATAGCCCTCCGGGCCGCTGAGATAGGGATTTTCGCGTGGCGCGAGCTGCACCATTCCGATGCGATCGCTCATACCCCAGCGCGTGACCATGCGACGCGCAAGGCCGGTCGCCTGTTCGATGTCGCTCTCCGCACCCGTGGTCTTGCTGCCGTAGACGATCTCCTCGGCAGCGCGTCCTCCCAGCATGCCGATGATGCGCGCGCGCAGATACGATTCGGGATAGTTGTAGCGGTCGCTGTCGGGTCGCTGATAGGTCACGCCGAGGGCCTGGCCGCGCGGGACGATGGTCACGCGATGAACCGGATCGGCGCCCGGCACCACGAGCCCGAGAATCGCATGTCCGCCTTCGTGATAGGCGATTCGCTCACGGTCGGCGCGGCTCAGCAGGATCGGACGAGCCGGACCCAGCACGATCTTCTCGAGCGCATCGAGGAAGTCGCGCTGATGCACCTGGTCCTCGGCACGGCGCGCTGCAAGGAGCGCGGCCTCGTTCACGAGGTTCTTGAGCTCGGCGCCGGAAAAACCCGGCGTCGCCGCGGCGAGCTCGGCCAGGCTCACGTCGGGCGCAAGCGGAACCTCGCGTGTGTGCACCTTGAGGATCGCCTCGCGTCCGACCTTGTCGGGCAGGTTCACGACCACGCGCCGGTCGAAGCGGCCGGGACGCAGCAGCGCCTTGTCGAGCACGTCGGGCTGATTGGTCGCCGCGAGCACGATGATGCCTTCGCGACTGGAGAAGCCATCCATTTCGGTCAGGATCTGGTTCAGCGTCTGTTCCTGCTCGCTTGCTCCGCCGATCGCCATCGGTCCACGTGCGCGTCCGATCGCATCGAGCTCGTCGATGAAAATGATCGCCGGCGCGTTCTCGCGCGCCTGCTTGAACAGGTCGCGCACGCGAGCCGCACCCACACCCACGATCATCTCGACGAATTCCGCCGCGCTCATGGAGAAGAACGGAACACCCGCTTCACCGGCCACGGCCCGCGCGAGCAGTGTCTTGCCCGTGCCCGGCGCGCCGATCAACAAAACGCCCTTGGGCGCCGTGCCGCCGAGTCGCGTGTACTTCGGTGGATCCTTCAGGAAGTCGACGATCTCGACCAGTTCGTTCTTCGCCTCGTCGATGCCGGCGACGTCGTTGAACGTGACTTTCCTGTCGCTTTCCTGGTCGTAGCGCCGGGCGCGGCTCTTGCCGATGCCGAAGATACCGCCGCTCCCCAGACCTCCGAGCTGCTGCGACTGCCGCCGGAACAGCCATATATAGAACGCGATCAATATCAGCGCGGGCCCGAAGCCGTAGATCAGCGTCGCAAACGGGCTCGAGGTCGGCTGCAGCGGCTCGGCGCTGATCTCGACGTTGTGCTCGGTGAGGAATCTCTCGAATCCAGGATCGACGAACGAGGGAATCGTGGTGACGAAGAACACCGACGTTCGCGGCGGCCCGTTGCGCGGAATCCCGCGCGGCAGCTTCGCGTTGGCATCCTTCGCGCCGCTATCCGATGGTGGAAAGGTGATCGCGTTGGCGAAGCGACCGGTCATGGTCTCACCGCGCGCATAGATCGCCTGCACGTTGTTCTTGCCCACCTGTTCCTTGAACAGCGTGTACGGGATCGTGATCGGCGTCTCGGGCCCGGGCATCAGGTACTGCGCGATGACGAAGTTCAGGATCAGGCCCGCCAGGAACCAAAGCCAGATGCGGCGCGGAGGCATGATCGGAGGTTGGGTTCCGGGTGCGGCGCCCTTGGGCGTCCCGGTCGGCGCCTTCCATCCCGCGAACGGCAATCGCTCGCGCCGCGCAGCCTGCTGTTCTTTCGAGTCCATGCGAACTCCGATCGTGGTTTTCGAGGCGGGTCTTGCGGGTTGGAACGGTCCGCTGGCCAAAAGCTCCGAGCGGGTCGCTCGGGACGACCTGCGGACAGCGCTCCCGTGCAAACCCATGTGCCGGCGATGCCGCTCGCAATCAAGCGGCATGCGCATCCCACTGGCAGGATCGGCGCGCCTGCGCATCAAGAATACAGCGGATGCGGGTGGGCTACAGAGGGAACGGCCGGCCCACGAGGCCAGGATGTGGGCCCTCATCGCGCAGCACGAGCGGACGACCCGACCGTGCAGGCGGACGCGAAGATGCTCGGGCGCGAGGTCAGGCCGCGTGATTACGCATGCCTGGCTGGCAGGATCGCGCCCGCGGTCCGAGTGATCGATACCGAGATCGGAACCCGCTACGCGGCCGGGACGTCACTCCAGCGTGTTGCGACCGACACGACCATGCCGCAAAACGCCAATGCGAAGAGCAGCATGGTCGAGGGCTCGGGGACGACAGATGGGGTAACGACGGGAGCCGGTGAAAGTTCGCTCGCGAACGCGTTGAAGCCCGGTTGCGCCGAATCGACGTTCAACGTCAGGAGCGCATCGGCACCGCTCGGATCGGCAGTCGCCACCACGCTGCCATCCCCGCGCAGCAACACCATGGAAAACGCATCCGGCGTTCCACCGGCATCGACGTTCGTGGTGAGCGCGAAGTCGAATGAGAACACGGCTCCGGGATCGAAGAACGCGGCAGCGATGCTGAGGAACGCGCTGTCGATCAGCACCATGGACGACGACAAGTCCCCGCTCGCCCCGCCGGTCGTCAGCAGCGGATCCACGCTGCCAGCGCTTCCGCCGCCGAATCCGAAGTTGCCCAGCGTCACGCTGTTGTTCGCGTCGCCGGTGCCGCTGCCGTCGGTGAAAACGAACGCGATCTCGAAGGTACCCGACAACGCCGAGGTGTCGAGGCTTATCGATCCGGCGACAACACCTGCATGCACGGGGCGTTGCGACAGCATGATGAGCATCGCGAGGAACAGGACCTGGGCCAGCATGATGCGCGCACTTCTCATCGCTCGCTCCTTCAACGTCCGGCGGCTCCGGCAAGCACGCGCGCGAGGTAGGTGATGCCTGTGCGCGTGGGATTTACGAACTGCATTGCCACCGTTGCGCTGCCGCCCGGCGCGAGATTGGCAGCGAGATTCACGTACGGACTGCCGGACGGCGTCGCGCACGAAGTCGTGCCGCTCGGGATGTACAGGGTCGCGTTGCTGCTCAGGTTGTCGAGAACGAACGAGATCGGACCGGTGATCGTGGCAGACGAAATGTTCTTCAGCGTCACGGTCTGGATGAAGCGACCCGTCGCGAGGTTGTAACTGAAGCCCGAGCGCGTGACCTGGAGCGATGAGGTCACGTTGGATGCACACGAGGACACCGATGCGACTGTCGTGCTCGCATCGGCCACGCTCTTCAGCGCTTCGACGTTGCCCGCCTGATCGATACCGACGCTGAAGAAACGATAGGTGTGGCCGGGTTGTCCGCCATACATCGCCGAGGAAGTCGGCGTGGAATCGAGCCACACCTGGAAAGGGGCGCCATTGTCCGACACCAAGATCGCGTAGCTCGACGTCCCCGAACCTGCATCGCTTCCGGTCCACTGCACGTTGAACGAAGTCGACGCTTGCGTCGCTGCGAGCGGGAGCACGTGAGTGATCGGAGGATCCTTGTCGATGGTGTTCGCCCAGGTCGGTGTCGCGATCGCCGGGTTGACGTCAAAAACGATCGAGGCTTGATTGCGAATCACCGTGCCGGTTGCAACTCCAGTGCGCGGCATGACCGTGAACGTCACGCTGCCCTCGCCGGCGGGCGGACTCACGTTCGGAGGCAGCAGACCTGCATCGGGATCGTCGGTGAGCTGTCCCGTCTCGGGATCGATCGACATGAAGCGCCATGTGACCACACCGGTCGCCGGGTCGAGACCCGCGGCGACGGTGACCAAGATGTTCTGCCGCGGACGAAGATCGATGCCACCAGTCCACAGCTTGATGCCCGGCGCCGGTGCGAGCGTGCTGTCTCCGAACACGACGGGGCCGAGGCGGAAGGTGTCGAAGTCCACCGTCGCTGCGTCGAGCCGGTCGGTGATCGCGATCACCTGCGCGGGCGCCGTAGCGGTCGCGAGATTCTCGAAGTGGATCGTGTAGGTGAGAGGCTGGTCGGCGCGCACGAACTGCGACGTCGATACGCCGCGCGTGCCTTCCTTGTCGTTGGGATCGTAGCTGGTCTTGGGCGAGATCGGCAGCGAGAGGCAGGTCGAGCAGATCGGTACACCGCCGAAGCTGTAGCACGTCTTCGAGCAACTCACGGGCGCACATACCAGGGAGCCGTCAGACGATTGCGCCACCTGGCGACTGGGGATCGACTCGCACTGCTCCTGCGTGATCTGGCAGGTCGGCGGCGCCGCGAGGAACTTCAGCGTGCCGACGAGCGTGCTGATCTGCTTCTTGATCTCGTCGGGGTCGCAGCCGGGCGGCGCCGGCAGCGGCGGCGGGGCGGTGAGGTCCGACTTCTTCTGGCAACTGCAGCCGGGCGGCAGTACGAAGGCGCACTGGTCGTCCACGATGGTGCAGTTCTGGTAGGGCGTCTGCGCGAGCGCGCTGGATGCGAGCCACGCGAGGATGAGCAACGCCGCGACGCGGGCGACACCGGTCCGCGCCATCCCGACGCTCAGCGTCCCATACGCAATCGTCCATTGCATCATGGTTGTAATGTCCGAATGGCGCCCACGAGCGCGGCATCGATCTGCAGCTGCGCGAGGCTGTACACCTGCGGCGCGTTGCCGAGGCTCGTCACGAATGCGACGCGTCCGCGATCGGCGACGAGCTGGAGCTGGTTCGCGACGTACTGCGTAATGAACGGCGTGAGCGCAGGCGCGATCGTCGTCGCGAAACCGCGCGGCGCGTACGCGAATACGCCCTGCACCAGGCCGGCGACGATCTGCGCGTCAGGCTGTGGATGCAGGTACGGCGTGTCGATGTTGAGATAGAACGTGCTCGCCGTGGTGGGAACGGGCGGCAGGTTCAGGATGAGCTGCAGCGTTCCGGTGAAACCGGCGGGCACCACCGGGAGCAGCAGCGGCAGGTTGGTGTAGCTTCCAGCCCCGCCCGACTGCACCAGCGGCGACACGCGCCTGAAATCGGTGAGACGTTGATCGGGCTGCGCCGGCGGCTGTGCAATGTCGAACATCACCGACAGCCCGTACTGGCTCGAATTGGAAATCTGCAGCGGCACGACCATCGCGTCGACGTTGCCGCGATTGCCGTAGACGACGGTGAGGCGGCTCGGAGCGTGACGCGCGATCACGCGCCCGGCCACATCGACCCACAGATCCGGTCCGCCGCCGGACTGCACGGTGAACGCACCCGCAAGCGTGCGCGTGGTGCCGTCCGATTTCGTCACGACGACGTCCCATGCACCGGCCGCTTTGCCGGTGAGATCGAAGGTCGCGCTCATTGCCGAGCCGCCCACGTCCACTTGCGCCGGGTTCCCGACGATGTCTGCTTGCCCGCCGCGTGCGAGCTTCACGGTTGTGCCCGGATCGAAGGCATTGCCTGCGAGCAGCGCGGTGACGACGCCCGCATTGCCGCCCGATGCGGGCGTGATGCGAGCCAGGCTGAAGGTACCGTTGTGCTCGACCGCGCCGATGTCGCAGCGGTTTCCGAAGGGGCGCAGGAAACCGCGCTGATCGGTCGCCGCACACGCGGCGCCGCCGGCACCGGGGATGGCGGGATTGCCCGCATCGATCGCCGGACTGCCTGTCCCGGGTGCGTGCGTCGAGGTGACACCGCCGTTGTCGGCGAGCACGCCGAGCTTCGGGTCCTGGCCGATGATGTTGCCCGTCGAGATCCCGGCGATGTCGCAGAACGCGGTGTCCTGCACCAGGTTGTAACCCGCGGACGTCAGCGCTGCATTGCGTGCAGCAAACGCCGCGCAGTCAGCGCCGACAAACTTTCCGGTGATCGGATCGACCTCGGCTGCGACGTTGCCCGCGATGATGCTGTTCTGCAACGTCACGATGCCGCCATCCTCGTTGATGAGGCCGCCGCCGATGCCGCGTGTGGGATTGGACTGCCATTTCGCCGTATTGCCGGTGATCGTGACGTTGTTGAGCTTGAGCGTCCCGGTCGCGCCCTCGTTGAGGATCCCACCGCCGGTGTCCGCACGATTGCCGGTCACCGTGACGTTGGTCAGGGTCATCGTGGTGGACGCCGAGTTGTCGATGGCCCCGCCCCGTGTCGCGGTGTTGTGGCTCAGCGTGCTCGAGTCGATGCTCACCGTGCCGGTGAAGTTCGAGATCCCGCCGCCGTTGGTGATTGCGACGTTGTCGCCGATCGTGCTTTGCGCGATCGTCGCCACACTGCCGGTGCACGATGTGGTTTGGCACGCTTCGAAGCGCTCGGCGTTGAAGATCCCGCCCCCGTCATACGCCGTATTGCGCGCCACCCGGACCCGCAGCAGCGTGAGCGTCCCCATGTTGCACACACCACCACCGAGTGAGATCGTCTGATTGTCGGTGATCTCACTATCCTCGATCACCAGCGTGCCGGCGTTGTTGATGCCACCCCCGGTCCCGTAATAGCTCCCCGACGACAAATTGCCCCTGCGCAGAGTCAACCCACGCAGCGTCACGTTCGCCGTGGTGGCCACGAACATGACCGGCGCGAACGCGCCGATGTTGCCCGACGGCTGGTTCGCGTCGACGATCGTCCTACCCGCGCCGTCGCCGACAATGGTCAGGCTGCCGGTCGGGCAGAGTGCCTGGGAGCTGAAAAACGCGCCCATGCTCGGCCCGCGAAGGAAGCACGGCGTAAGCTGGCTCAGCAGGTAGGTTCCGGCCGGCAGGTTGATCGTCGTCGCGTCGGCGAGTCCGTTCGCTTTGACAATGGCGCCACGCAGGCTGCAATCGTTGGGCGTCGCATCGTCGCAAGCGGTGAGGCTTGCGTCGTCGGTGGTGGTATCGACGTTGAGCACGGCGGCTGAAGCGCCGTGCGCGATGACACCCAGCGCACCCACGACCAGCGCGAAGCTTGATCTGCGCAACAGTGATGTCATGGCGAAACGATGGCGTGGATGTTGTCCGCCCGCGCGTGGGCAGTGTCGGCCGGCGGCGCATTGGGCTGCGCGATTGCCCGCGCCTCGGGATCGGTCATCCAGCTCTCGGGTGCGAAGGTCGCGGATGCATTCAGCAACGGCATCGATAGACGTGCGACGTCGATGAAGACGTAGCCGAGGTACGCCAGGGCGAGTGCGAGCGTGACCGCCTTGATGCGGCCGGCAGAACGACGCTCACGAGCGTGGCGATAACCGGGATTCGGCATGACGCGCTCCTTGAACAAATGGACAAACGCCCTCTTGGCGTCTGCTTGTGATACGGAATCGACGATCCAAGACCCGCCCGCGCCATGGCGCGGCACGTGGTGCTGAAGCGTAGGTTGGGCACGCCGCGCCACTCTCACCGATCCCTCACGGATGCGAAAAAAGGGATAATCCGAACGATCCCACGTCGATCCGCATGCCCGAAGCCGCGCCCACGCTGGCCAAGCTGAGCCGGCCCAAGCTTCATCGCGCCGCCCCTCGCGAGCGCCTGTTCGCGCGCCTCGACGAGTGCCGTAAGCGTCCGGTGGTATGGATTTCCGGCCCGCCCGGCGCAGGCAAGACCACCACCGTTGCGACCTATGTGCAAAGCCGCCGGCTGCATGCTGCCTGGTATCAGGCCGATGCCGGCGACGGCGATCCGGGAACGTTCTTCTATTACCTCGCGCAACTTGCCGGAAAAAGCCGCAAGCGCGAGCGCGCGCCGCTACCGCTGTTCACGGCCGAATACGTTGGCGACGTCGCCGGCTTCGCCCGGCGCTTCTTCCGCGAATTCTTCGCGCGGCTACCCGCGAACGGTTCGCTGGTGCTCGACAACTATCAGGACGTCACGCCGGAATCGCCGTTCCACGCCGCTTTCGCGGAAGCGCTTGGCGAGATACCCGACGGCATCACCGTGTTCGTGCTAAGCCGCACCCAGCCGCCGAAACAATGTGCGCGCTGGCTCGCGAACGATCGCATCGCGCAGGTCGAGTGGAAGGACCTGCGACTCACGCGCGAAGAAACCGCCGCGGTGGTCGCGGCGAAGGACAAGGTCGACGAGCGCTGGATCGACGAGCTGCATGCGCAATCCAACGGCTGGGCGGCCGGGCTCGTGCTGATGCTCGACCGCCTGGCGCGCACCGGCGCGGTCAATCGCATCGCGCAATCACAGACCATGGATGCGGTGTTCAACTATTTCGCCGACCAGTTCTACGACCAGGCACCGGCGGAGGTGCAACGGGTGCTGACCGCGACGGCGTTCTTGCCCGCAATGACCGTTGGCATGGCCGAAGCGCTGAGCGGCGAGGCGAACGCAGCGAGCGTCCTCGAGCAGCTGCACCGCCGGCATTTGTTCACCGAACGCAAGAGTGGCGACGACCTCCGCTACGAGTATCACGCGCTGTTCCGCGCGTTCCTGCAGGCGCGCGCGCAGCAGGCTTTATCGGCGGCCGAGAGGCTCGATCTGGTTGCCCGCAGCGCACGCGTGCTCGATGAATCGGGCCGGCCCGACGACGCTTTGCCGCTGTACGCCGAGAACGGCCTGTGGGACGCCGCCGTCGACCTGATCCTGCGCAACGCGCGATCACTCATCGCGCAGGGCCGCTGGCTCACGCTCAATCATTGGATCGCGATGCTTCCGGGGAAGTGCGTCGAAGCGACGCCGGAACTGACCCTTTGGCGCGGCAGCTCGCTGATTCTGGTCGACCCGGCGGCCGCGCGCGCCGCGCTCGAGCGCGTCTTCGAGCAGTTCGCCGCGCGCGGCGACACCGTCGGCCAGCTGCTCGTCGCGACCGGGATGGTGGAATCGTGCAACATCGAGTTCTCGACCTTCCAGGTCCTCGATCCGTGGATTCCCGTGCTCGAGCGCCTGCTTGCGCGACAGAAGCGTTTTCCATCGGTCACCATCGAGATTCGCGCCTACGCCGCACTGATGCTCGCCGCCATGTGGCGTCGTCCCGATCATCCCGAGTTGCCGCGTTTCGTGAACCGCGTGAACACGCTCCTGGAACGCACCGACAACGCCACGGCGAGGGCCGATGTCGGAGCGCAATTGCTCGAGTACTACGTGTTCACCGGGCATCAGGCACAAGCGCGGGCGCTCATCGCGAAGGCCGGACCGCTGTTCGAGGTGCCGGAAGTTTCGCGACTCAGGCGCAGCTCATGGTGGATCGTAGTCGCGTATCTCCACACGATGAGTGGCGCGAATCGCGATGCGGAGCGCGCGGCGGACAAGGCCCTCGCCATTGCGCGCGAGTACGAGCAGAACTGGTTCGGGTTTTTCGACACGTCGCTGCGGGTGACGCTGTACCTGCTGAACAACGCCACCGGCAAGGCAGCGGCGTTGCTCGACCAGGTCGATGCGCGTCTGAACGAGGATCGTCCCACCGATGTCACGGTGTTCAGCCTTGCGCGTTGCATGCTGGCGCAGTTGCGTGGCGAAGCGCGCTTGGCGGCGCACTTCGCGCAACGATGCATCGAAGCCTCGGAGCGCACCGGCGCGGCGTACCTGCGTATCTTCTGCCCCGCAGCCGCGGCGGGCGCCTTCGTGGAGGTTGGCGAATGCGAACGTGCGCGCGCCGTGGTCCGCGACGCTCGCACACTGGCCGAAGGCACCTGCTACGAGCCCTACGACGGGCTGTTGCTGATGGTCGAAGCCTATTCGTTCCTGGTCGACGGTGACCGACCCCGCGCGCACGCGCTGCTGGAGCGCGCATTCGGCCGCGCTCGGGCCACGCAGTCCGACTCGTATTTCCGGATGGTGGTCCTTGGATTCCGTCGCATGCTGTACGAAGCGCTGAACGCGGGCATCGACGTCGACTACGCGCGCAGCCTGATCCGCAAGTTCGACGTCGCGCCCGACGCGCCGGACACGCGCGGTTGGCCCTGGCCGGTACGACTCGAAACGCTCGGCCGCTTTGCCATCGAGCTCGACGATGTGCCGCTCAAGTCCTCCGGGAAGGCCCAGCGACGGCCGTTCGATCTGCTGAAGTTCATCGTCGCCATGGGCGGGCGGCAGGTGCGCGCGAGCGCGGCCGTCGATGCCCTGTGGCGCAACTTCGACGGCGATGCGGAGCACGCCTTCGAGAGCACGCTGCATCGGCTGCGCAAGCTGCTGGGCCGCGACGACGCGATCGAGCACGCGGACGGCATGCTGGGGCTCAATCCGCGCGTGGTATGGCTGGATGTCTGGGCGCTGGAACGGCTGCTCGATCAGATCGAGAAGGGCCGCGCCGACGGAGCGCTTTCGTCGATCCCCGCTGCGGAGCGGCTGCTCGAACTCTATCGCGGACACTTCCTTGCAGGCGACGAGCAGGATTCTTTCGTCATCTCTCTGCAGGACCGACTGCGCAGCCGCTTCCTTCGCGCGCTATGCCTCCTCGGCGATCGATGCGAAGCCGAGGGGCAGTGGGTCGATGCCGCCCGGCTGTACGAACGGGGCCTGGAGCTCGACAATCTCGCGGAGGAGCTCTACCGCCGCCTCATCGTGGCCCACGAAGCGCGCGGGCAGCGCGCCGGAGCGCTCGAAGTCTACCGTCGCTGCGCGCGGATGCTTTCCGTCGTACTCGGCGTACGTCCCTCGGCGCCGATCGAGCAACTCTACCAATCGCTCAAGTCATAGCCGCCGCGCGGCGCCGGCCGCACCTCACCGCGACCGGATGATCCGGCCGATCCCGACGATCCGCTCGATGACCGTGACCAGGATCACGATCAACGCGATCTGCAGGCTCGACGCGGCTGCGATCACCAGCTGGCTCCCCTGGAACTGCAGGTAGCTGAAGATCTCGATCGGCAGGGTCGTCATGCCAGGACCGGTCAGGAACAGCGCGGTGTTCAGCTCACCGAACGATACGATGAAGGCGAACAACCATCCCGCCAGCACCCCCGGCCAGATGAGCGGCAGCGTGACCAGATACAAAGTGCGCAGCGGTCCCGCACCCAGGCTCTGACCCGCCTCCTCGAGCGACGGATCGAGGCTCTGCGCGCTCGCGAGCACGCTGCGAAAGCCGTACGGCATTGCGACGATGCAATGCGCGAGCAACAGTCCGGTGAACACCGGCATGCCGATCGTCTTGTAGATCAGCAGCAGTGCCACGCCGAGGATGATCGTCGGAAACACCAGCGGAGCGAGGAACACCGACTGGATCGCGGAGGCGACGATGCCGCGCCGTCGTGCAAGGTACAAGGCACCCAGCGTGCCAAGTATCGTGGAAAGCGTCGCCGCAAGCAGCGCGAGCTCGACGCTCAGCGCAAACGCGCTGCGCATGTTGGCAAGGCGGAAGAACTCGACGAACCATCGTGCCGAGAACCCGGGCGGCGGGAATTCGAAGTATTCGTTGGGCGAGAACGCTGCGACCACGACGATCAGGATCGGCACGATGATCAGGGCGAACGCGATCACCGTGGCGGTACCGCGCAACGCCGGGCCGATCAGCTTGATCGCGCTCAACGGCCGGTCCCCAGGACGCGACCCGGGCGCAGCAGCGCGAGGATCAGCGCCGTAAGCAGCAGCGCGATGACGAGCAACACGAACGCCAGCGCCGCGGCGTGCGGCCACTGGAATGCGGTGACGCTGTCGTAGATCATGCTCACCAGCAGCTTCGAGCGCGGCCCGCCGAGCAACGTGATGGTGACGTACGCGCTCAGCGTCAGCAGCAGCACGAGCAGCGTCCCGGACGCCACACCCGGCGTCGAAAGCGGCAAGGTGACGTGGAGGAACGTGCGCACGGGCCCCGCCCCAAGCGACTGCGCCGCCTCCTCGTAGCGGCGGTCGAGCGCGGCGAGCGAATTGGCGATCGAGATCACCATGTACGGCAGCAGGATCGTCATCAGCCCGACGACGACCGCCTGCGTCGTATAGAGCAGGTCGAGCGGCGCATCGATCAAGCCGATGCCGGACAGGCTGCTGTTGACCACGCCGCGCCTGCCGAGCAGCGCCACCCATCCGTACGCGCGCACCACGTTGCTGACCATCAACGGGAACAGCAGCATGAGCATCGCGATCATGCGCTTGCGCGGCGGGAGCAGCGCGACGAAGTAAGCCACCGGATAGCCGATGAACAGGCTGATCGCGAGGATGACCGCGGCCACGCCCAGCGTGCGGCGAATGATCGAGAGGTAGAACGAGTCGCCCAGCACCGACGCGTAGTTCTGCAGCGTGAGCGCGGCACCGAAGAGCTCGCTCTGCGACGGCTGGTGCAGGCTCACCCAGAACAGGTACAGCACCGGCGCTATGAAGAACAACGCAGCCATCGCGAGCGGTGGCAGCAGCAGCGCCCATGCCCAACGACTCGTCACGACGGCTCGCCTTCGAGCGCCACGGCACTGTCGATGTCCCACGCGCAATGCACCTGCGTGCCGACCGCCCACTCGTGCGCGCCGGCGTTCTGCTGATAAGAGAGCAGCGCACCCGCGGCACTGTCGAGATAGAAGTGTGTCACCGGACCTCGGTAGACGATGTCGCGGATGCGCGCCGGCAGGCCATCCCCACCCTGCGCGACCATCCTCAGCCGCTCGGGCCGAACTGCGATGCGCACGCGCTCGCCGACGCGCGAGTCGGTCCGCACCGGCACGCGTCCCCCGGCCGTTTCCACGATGGCCGATGCACCGTCGCGATCGACCACGATCCCGTCGATGAAATTGCTCGCACCCAGGAACCCGGCGACGAACTGCGTGCGCGGTCGATCGTAGATCTCGCGCGGCGCCCCCATCTGCTCGATGACGCCGTTGCGCATCACCGCAACGCAATCGGACAACGTGAGCGCTTCCTCCTGGTCGTGAGTGACGAACACCGCCGTGATGCCGAGTCGCTGCTGGAGGCTGCGCAGCTCGATCTGCATCTCCTCGCGCAGCATCTTGTCGAGCGCACCCAGCGGTTCGTCGAGCAGCAGCACGGCAGGCTTCACCACGATTGCGCGAGCCAGGGCGACGCGCTGCTGCTGGCCGCCGGAGAGCTGGCGCGGATAGCGGTCGGCCAGCGCGGTCAGCTTGACCAGCTCGAGCGCGTCGTTTACCGCCCTGACACGATCGTTGCGTGCGACGCGTCTCATGCGCAGGCCGAATGCGACGTTGTCCGCGACATCGAGATGCGGGAACAGCGCGTAGCTCTGGAACACCATGCTGAAGTTGCGCCGATACGGCGGCACCGCGGTGACGCGCTCGCCGCGGATATGGACCTCGCCCGAGTCCGGCTGCTCGAAACCGGCGATCAATCGCAGCGTGGTGGTCTTGCCGCAGCCGGACGGGCCCAGCAGCGAAAAGATCGTGCCTCGTGGAATGTCCAGCCGGACATCGTCGACGGCGACCACCGATCCGAACGTCTTGCGCACGCCGATGAGCTGGACGTCGATCGGCGGATCGCTCATGCGGCGCCTGCGATCGCCCGATCGAGCTCGACGGCACGCGTCCAGCATTCCAGCAGCGCGACGGCCAGGTCCGCTTCCATGAGCTGCTGCGTCACGGTGCGATGCGTGGCGTGACGCATGTGATCGGCCATCGTCGCCTCCAGATGGCGGCGCGATGGCATCAAGTTCGAATCCTCGGGTGTGTTGTGCATGGCGAAGATAGCGCGCTTCTCCATTCGATCGAGCCGCTGCGCGATCCCCCTCGCGACATCGCGCAGAAGCTCGCCCTCGTCGTCGGCGGGAAGCTCGGGCAGTGCGGAAACCGCTCTGCCGCAGAGCGAGCGCAGATCAGCCGCGCCTGGCGCTCGAGCGGGAAACTGCTGCGCGGCAACGGCCGCGCTCGATCGCGAACTCTTTGTGCAGGCATCGGCTCGCGCCGAGGCGCCGATGCCCATCATGAGCGCTTGAATCGCGTTGTGGACCAGGCGGAAGCACGGTGCATCCGCGACGCGATAATGGCGCAGCGTGTCGCGCAGGGTCGCAAAGCCGCGGATCGGAAGATAGTGCCGCACATAGCCGTCGAGCGCGATGTACTTGCGAACCAGATCGCCCATCTCGGGATGGGGCGAGAAGAGCACCGCGGCGCCGCGGTCACCGGCTGCCGTCAGGATCGCCGGCTTGCCTGCCATGTCGCGGTCGAACCTCGCGCGGTCGAGCGGGTTGTCGATGGCGAGCCGGCCGCTCATGGTCAGCGCCTGGAAGGTCGCCGCAACCTCGACGCCTTCGCCCACGAGGTCGTAGATCGGACCGTGGTAGTACGGCACTTCCATGGTCGGCGGACAACCGAGCGACAAAGGTCCCGGTCGCATTGCGATGGCGACGACACCCACGCCGCTCTGGAGGTACTCGTGGGTGTACAGCGGTTTCGCTGCCGCAGTGCCGGTCCACCCCGGACGTCCCGCCGAGAGATAGAACGCCCCGCCGCACGACCCTATCGCGCCGCCACCGCGGGCGAGGAACGCGCGCACGCAGCGATCCGCGCCCGGAGCGTCTTCGGCCGCATCGATGCCCCATGTCGCAAAACCGCCGGGCAGGATCAGCAAATCGGCATCGTCGAGCGCGCCGCCCGCAAGTGCGGCGCCATCGCACGGAAGGTAGTCGATGCCCAGACGCAGAAGGCAAAGCGAGTAATAGGCGAAGTACGGATACTTCGATGCCGTACCCGCGAACAGCCGAACCTGCGGACGCGCAACGGCGACGGCGTCGGTCGGGATGTCGTCGTGCCAAGGGAACATCGACAAGCCGAGATGCGCCAGCGCGTCAATCTGGCCGGCGCTCAGCTCGACCAGGTAATCGCCTGCGTCCGCATGGTCGTGGCGATTGCGCAGCCACCACGCGCGCGAGCCGGCGGCGCGCAAGCGGTTCGCGGCCAGCGCGACGTCGAGGCTGTCGCCGTTGGCGCGCCAACCGAGATGGAATAGCGGAGAGCGCGCGCCGGCCGCCGACATGCTAGCGTTGGTTCTTCAGGACGTTGTTACTGCCCGCCATGGCTGCAATTCATGCAAGACTGACACGTCGTCCCCGCGAAGACGGGGACCCGGTGACTTCGGGATGTTCGGCGCCGCTTGTCCGTAACACAACGGGTTCCCACTGTCGAGGCAACGACAAATGCGCCGATGTCATGACCCGTGGTACAGCGTGTCGACGTATTTCAGCTAGCCGGCGACCGCGCGGTTCCAGCGCTCAACCCACGCCGCGCGTCGATCGGCCATCATGCCGAGATCGAGCTTGACGAGGCGATCGAGCTGGTCCTGCGGGAACTTCACGCGCTCCTGCAATTCGGGCGACAAACGCGACAGCGTGTCCTTGTTGGTGCCGCCGTAGTTGTAGATCTTCGCCGCGAACGTCTGCACGTCCGGATCCATGGTGACGTTGATGTATTGCTCGGCGGCCTCGATGTTCCTGGTGCCCTTCGCGATGCAAGTGCCCGACGTGTAGGCGATGCCGCCCTCCTTCGGGTAGATCCACTCCACGGGCGCATTCCAGCCCTTGACCGTATAGGTCTGCGACTTGTAGAGGATGCCGATCATCGCGTCCTCGGTTCGCATCGCGTTCATCATCGTGTCGGTGTCCTTGGCCCAGATCGGCTTGAGGTCCACCATCTTCTTCAGCATCGCGAAGCCGGTTTCCTCGTCGCTGTGCGGCTTGCCTGCCGCGATCGCACCGATGGGAATGATGTACGAGCCGATCGAGTGCGAGATCTCGGGCAGCACGATGCGACCCTTGAATTCCGGCCGCCACAGGTCCGCCCAGGACGTAGGCGGGCTCTTCACCAGCTTGGTGTTGTAGATCAGCCCGGT
>DATKLH010000304.1:0-10531 GCA_035542515.1 Casimicrobiaceae bacterium | reverse complement strand
TGGCGAGAGAGCGCGCGGCCGCGGCGCAGCGGCGCGGCGCGGACAGGGAGTCGCTATGAACATGGACGGCATCGGCAGTCGCGGCGGCAGCGGCAGCCATTCCGAACGCCCGGACAACGCAGCGTCGCACTCGGAGCAGTGGGAGCTGCGCCTCTACACTGCCGGGCAGACGCCCAAGTCGGTCATCGCGTTCAACAACCTGAAGAAGATCTGCGAAGAGCACATGCCGGGGCGTTATCACATCGACGTGAGCGATCTGATGCAGAACCCGCGGCTCGCCAAGGAGGATCAGATCGTGGCGATACCCACCCTGGTGCGCAAGCTCCCCGCACCGTTGCGCAAGATCATCGGCGACCTCTCGGACACCGAGCGCACGCTAGTGGGGCTGCAGCTGCGCGTGCGCCACCAATAGCCGAAGCGGATCGCATGCACACGCAGTCGAGGGAGGAGCTCGATCTCGAGATATCGCTCCTGCGCGAGCGACTCGAGTCCGCGGAGGACATGCGTCGCGCGATCACCTCGCAGGAGCTCGACGGCTTCGTCGTAGGGCAGGACGCGCACGAGCCGCGCGTGGTGCTGCTCGACACCAGCGCGGTCGCCGCCTCGCCGTTCGCCGAGCGTTTGCCGCATGGAGCGGTCACGCTGTCTCGCGACGGCCGCGTGCTGTATGCGAACCAGCGCTTCGCGTCGATGGTCGGGCGGCCGCTGTGGCAACTGTTTTCGCTCGCAATCGACGATATCGTGGCGCCCGAGAGTCGTGCTTCGATGGAGCTGTTCATCTCCGCCGCGCTGCCGGATGCGCAGATCGAGGCGGGATTCCATCGCGGCGACGGATCGCCGCTTCACGCACGACTCGTCTGCATCGGCCTCACCAACGGTCATGTGTCGCTGCTGGTCACCGACCTAGGCGCGACCGATCCGTCGCAGGAGGCGCAGGAGGCCTTGCTGGCGATCCACGAGGGCGAGATCGACGCGGTGGTGGTCGGCGGCGACAAGATCATGCTGGTCCCGCAGGCCGACAGTCCCTATCGCATGCTCGTCGACCGGATGTCGCAAGGCGCGGTGACCGTCACGGCGCAGGGCGACATCCTGTATGTGAACGATCGATTCGCGGCGATGGTCGGACGCCAACGGCAAGCGCTGCTCGGCAAGCCGGTCGACTCCGTGCTGGCGGGCGGTGCGCTGGAAGGCGTGCTTGCCAATGCCAGGTCCGACGTTGCCGCCGAGGTCACGATCACCCGTTCCGACGGGTCCACCATGCCGGTCGCTGTGACCATCCAGCGCGTCGACGGCAACGAAGCGCTCACGCTGGTGCTGACCGACCTCACCGAGCGCGACCGCCACCGCGATATCCAGGAGCGCGCGCGTCGCAACGACCAGTTCCTGACGGTGCTCGCGCACGAATTGCGAAATCCGCTCGGATCGATCCGTAACGCGGTGGAGATCCTCGATCGCTCGGCGGGCCTCGGCGACGACGAGCGCTACGCGGTGAACGTGATCGGGCGCCAGAGCGAAACGCTGGCCCGCCTGGTGGACGATCTGCTCGACGTGCATCGGCTCAACGAAGGCAAGGTGGTGCTGCGCCGCCAGCCGCTCGACATCCGGCAGGTGATCGGCAACTGCATCGAGGCGACGCGGCCGACACTTGCAGCAAAGCAACAGAGTGTCGAAGTCCACCTGCCCGACGAGCCGCTGCATGTCAACGCGGATGCGGTGCGCCTCGCACAGGTGCTCGGCAACCTGCTCGTCAACGCGTCCAAGTTCACCGACAAGGGCGGGTGCATCCGCGTCACGCTGCAGCGGCGCACGCGCGAGTCGGGCGAGGGTGTGGCACGCATGGAAGTGATCGACAACGGCATCGGTATCGCGCCGGAGCTTCTCAGCGCGATCTTCGATCCCTACGTGCAGGCACCGCACGAAGCGCAGCGCTTCCCGCAAGGCCTGGGACTCGGACTTTCGGTGGCGCGCCGCTTGGTGGCACTGCACAACGGCACGATCCACGCCGAAAGCGAGGGACGCGGGCGCGGAAGCACCTTCGTGCTGGAGTTTCCGCTATGCAACGCGCCGTTGGCGGACATCGGCGAGGGCGCGGCGGAGCCCGCGGCGAACCGGCGGTTGCGCATCCTCATCGCCGACGACGATGCCGACAACGCCAAGAGCCTCTCGACGCTGCTCGAGATCCTCGGGCACGAGACCTACAGCGCGCGCAATGGCGAGGAAGCCGTCGCGATGGCGGAGCAATTGCGTCCGCATGCCGCCATCCTGGACATCGGAATGCCGGGCATGGACGGCCATGCCGCCGCGCGGGCGTTGCGCGAACGGCCATGGGCGCAAGGCCTCATCCTGTATGCATTGACAGGATGGGGACAGGCGCGCGACCGCGATCGCACGCGCGAGGCGGGCTTCGATCGCCATTTCGTCAAGCCGGTCGAAGTACAGGAACTCACCGCCGACCTCGACGGACGATTTAACGGATCGCAACCGCGAGCCTAAAGCGGTGTATCGATAAGCTCGCGGACGAGGCGAGTGACTCGCCGGCGCGAGCGGATCACGGCAGGGTCGGTCGCGCGTTTGCGACTGGCGCCGTCCCAACGCCCCGGCGCGCTGACGACGCGATGCTCCATGTCACGACAATCCGCGTATGCTTTGAACCCTGCCCCGGTGCGTCGAGCATGAGCGCCGCCGCATCGTGCCAGTCCTGGTTCGTCAGCAGGAGTTCGCGATGAAGTTCCGTATCTGGTTGTGCTTGTTGAGCGCGCTCGCCGCGGGTGGCGTCGCCGCGCCGGTTCACGCGCAGTTGACCTGGCAGATCGAGCAGATCTATTCCAACCTCGATGGAACGATTCAGTTCGTGGTCATCCACGAGTACGGGAACAAGGACAACCAGGACGGCCTCAAGGGATCCAGGTTCTCGAGCATCCACACCGATCCGGGTCACACGCACGATCCGGGCTCGCAAACCGATTTCGTCTTTCCCACCAACCTGCCAAGCACGCACACTGCCGGCCGAAGGTTCCTGATCGCGACCCAGGGCTTCGCCAACCTCGGCATCATCACGCCCGACTACATCATCGATAACGATTTCGTCCCCAGCGGGCGCGGATCGCTGAGCTTCTACGGCTCGTTCACCGACATCTACGACACCATCAGTTACACCTCGATCCCGAGCGACGGAGTCAACGCGGCGTTTCGCGATCCGCCTTACACGCGACCGAACCTCGCGACCAACTTCGCCGGCGCTACCGCGAGCGTGGGCGGAACGTCGACGCCACCGCCACCGCCTGCGACTGCGCAGGCGGTCGAGTACTACTATGCCGACTGGGATTACTACTTCGAGACGGCTTTCACCGACGAGATCGCGCTGCTCGACGGCGGTGCGTTCGGTGGCGTATGGAAACGCACGGGCCAGGTATTCAACGTGTGGCCGCAGCCGACCGGCACGGCATCGCCGACCTGCCGCTTTTTCAGCACCAGCTTCGCACCCAAGAGCTCGCACTTCTACACCCCGTTCGCGGCGGAGTGCGACGGGCTCAAGCAGAACCCCAACTGGCAATACGAGGCGATCGCCTTCTACATCCAGCAGGCCGACGCCAGCGGCAACTGTCCGACCGGGACGATCCCGCTCTACCGCCTGTACAACAATGGCAAGGGCGGTGCGCCCAACCATCGCTACACCACCGACCTGGCGATTTTCAATCTGATGATCGCGCAGGGTTGGGTGTTCGAAGGCGATGCGGTGACGCGTGTGTTCGCCTGCGTTCCGCCCGCCTGATCTCCCGGCTTGGTCATCGCGCGACTCGTGTGTGCTGTCGGAAGCTCCGCGCGCAAGTCGGCCTCGTCACGGCCGCGGCGATGCGTCGCAGTGGCTAGCCGGCGACGCGTGCGAGCAGTGGATTCATCACGCCCTGGCGCCGGGCTGCTGATCGTCGCGTGCCTGTGCGTGGCTGCGCGCGCGCACGCCGATGGTTCGCCGTTGTCGCTTGCCGAAGCACAGCGCCTCGCGGTCGCGCAATCGCCCGAGATCGCCGCTCAGCGGTCGCTCGTGGAAGGAGCCGGCAGTGCGGCAATCGCCGCGGGCGCACTGCCCAATCCCAAGCTGTTCGCGGGTGTCGAGGATCTCACCATCAGCTCGCCCACCGCGTGGACGCTCCAGGACGCGCACACGTCGCTGTTCGTCGGGGTGAGCCAGATGTTTCCCGGCGGCTCCAAGCGCGCGCTGCGAACGCGTCGTGCGGAACAGGACGCGCTGCGCGAGGCTTCGATGCTCGACGTGCAACGGGCGGCGATCCAGCGTGAGGTCGCGGCCGCGTGGATCGTGGAGCATTTCGCCGACGAGGCCGAGGCGGCTGTCACCGCGCAGATCGACGAAGCGGACCTGGCCGTGAGCGCGGCGTCGGCCGCGTATCGATCCGACCGCGGATCGCAAACCGACGTGATCGCCGCGCAGGCCGCGGTGATCGACCTGAAGAATCGCCGCACGGAAGTGGGCGTGCAGGCGAAGCGTGCGCGCATCGCGCTCGCGCGCTACATCGGACGCGACGCCGAACGCACGCTGGGTGATCTGCCCGATACCCGTGTGCTTCCCGCGGCGGTCGCACGCTTTGCCGATGGCGACGAATTGCCGGAAGTGCGTGCCGCACTGGCGCGTGAAGCGCTCGCCGCGGCCGAAGCCGATGTCGCGCACGAGGATCGCTGGCCCGATTGGGAAGTGGAGCTCGCGTACGGCTACCGTGGCTATTCACCCGACGTCGCCGCGCAACCGTTTCACGCCGCGGAGCCGGGAACCAAGTACGGCGACTGGATTGCGCTGAAAGTCAGCGTCGAGCTGCCGCTGTTCACGTGGAAGCACGACAATCCACTGCATGCGGCAAAGCTCAAGGAGCTCGACGCTGCGCGCGCGACGCGCGAGGAAGCGCGTCGTAAATATGTCGCGGAGGTGCGCGGCATGATCGCAGAATGGGAAAGCGCGTGGGCCCAGGCACGGCGCACGCGCGCAGAGCTGCTTCCGCTGACCGTGCGTCGGCGCGAAGTCGCGATGGCGGCGAACCGCGCGGGCACCGGCCCGCTCGCCGCGGTGCTCGATGCGCGCCGTGGCGAGCTGGAAGCGAAGCTGGCGCTGATCGCGCAGGAGCAGGCCGCTGCAAAAGCGTGGGCGTGGCTTGCGTTCGTATTCCCGGTGACGGAGCCCTCATGACGAGAAGGCGGGGCGCTGCGGGCGGTGTTGCGTCGATCGTGGTGGCGATCGTCGCGGTGGGCGCGATCGCTGCGCTTGCCGGTTATTGGTACGGCACTCGTCAGCCGGTAGCGCCGGCTGTATCCGCGCCCGTCGCGCAGGCACCTGCATCGCCATCGGCCGATACGAGCAACGCTGTCGCGGCCGCGGGTCAGCGCAAGATCCTCTACTGGCACGATCCCATGGTGCCCGGCGCGAAGTTCGACAAGCCCGGCAAGAGTCCGTACATGGACATGGACCTCGTGCCGGTGTACGCCGATGACGCCGCCGACGACAACTCGGTGACGATCAGTCCGCGGCTGGTGCAGAACTTCGGCATCCGCACTGTGATTGCGCGCGAAGGCTCGCTCGACAGCGCCGTGACGGCCGTCGGCGTGGTCGGCGTCGACGAACGCCTGATCACTGCGGTGCAGGCGCGCAGCCCCGGCTATGTCGAGCGATTGCACGTTCGCGCGCAATACGATGCCGTCGTCGCGGGCCAGCCGCTCGTCGACCTGTACGTGCCCGAATGGCTCGGCGCGGAGGAGGAATTCCTCGCGCTGCGTGCGAGCAAGCAACCGGGCGCGGCCGATCTGGTCGATGCGGCAAGACAACGCATGCACCAGCTCGGCATCCCCGCATCCGAAATCGAGCGGCTCGAACGCGACGCCAGGCCGCTTGCGCGCATCACCGTGCCCGCGCCCGAATCGGGTGTCGCGTGGGAGATCGGCGCACGCGACGGCATGTCGGTGACGCCGGGCACCACGTTGTTCAAGCTTGCCGGACTCGGGACCGTGTGGCTGACGGTCGATGTGCCCGAAGCGGAGGCGGCGATGGTCACCGTCGGCCTGCCCGCCGAAGTGCGCGCCGCCGCTTATCCCGATCGAGTGTTTCGCGGGACGGTCAGCACGCTGCTCCCCGAGGTGAACGCCGCGACGCGCACCGTCCGCGCGCGCATCGAGCTCGCCAATCCCGGACGCATTCTCAAGCCGGGCATGTATGTCACCGTCGCGTTCGGCGGTACGGCATCCAAGGCGCTCGTCGTGATTCCTTCCGAGGCACTCATTCGCACCGGCAAGCGCAACGTGGTGATCGTCGATGCCGGCAACGGCAGGTTCACGCCCACCATCGTCGAGGTCGGTCGCGAGAGCGGCGATGTGATCGAGATTCGCAAGGGCTTGAGCGTCGGTCAGCGCGTCGTCGTGTCGGGCCAGTTCCTGGTCGATTCGGAAGCCTCGCTCAAGAGCGCGCTTGCGCGACTCGCGGCCGCGCCCGATGAAGCCGCCGACACACGGCCCACTCGCGAGCCGGGCGCAGCCTCCGACACGCAGGGTGGACGCTCGGCAGGCGGGTCGCTGACTCCGGCGCCAGCGCAACCGGGCACTCAGCGCAAGTGATCGCGCGGGTCATTCGCTGGTCGGTCGCGAACCGCTTCCTCGTCCTGCTTGCGGCGTTGTTCATCTCGGTCGTCGGCGTGTGGGCGGTACGCACCACGCCGCTCGACGCGATCCCCGACTTGTCCGACACGCAAGTCATCATCCGCACGAGCTATCCGGGACAGGCGCCGCAGATCGTCGAAGACCAGGTCACGTATCCGCTGACCACCACGATGCTCTCCGTGCCGGGAGCACGCACCGTGCGCGGCTATTCGTTCTTCGGCGATTCGTTCGTCTACGTGCTGTTCGAGGACGGCACCGATCAGTACTGGGCGCGCTCCCGCGTGCTCGAATATCTCAACCAGGTGCAGGGCCGACTGCCGGCGTCTGCCAAGCCCGCGCTCGGGCCCGACGCGACCGGCGTGGGATGGATCTACGAATACGCGCTGGTCGATCGCAGCGGCAAGCAGGACCTCGCGCGATTGCGCGCGTTGCAGGACTGGTTCCTCAAGTACGAGCTGAAGGCGGTTCCCAACGTCGCCGAAGTTGCGACCGTCGGCGGCATGGTGAGGCAATACCAGGTCGTCGCGGATCCTGCGAAGCTCAAGGCGTACAACCTGCCGCTGTCGCGCCTGATCAGTGCCATTCGCGAGGCCAATAGCGAAGCCGGCGGCTCCGTGGTCGAGCTCGCCGAAGCCGAGTATGTCGTGCGCGCGCGCGGGTATCTGAAATCGCTCGACGATTTCCGTTCGATCCCGGTGATGGTCTCGGAAACCGGGACGCCGGTGCTGCTCACCGACGTCGCGCGCGTGCAACTCGGTCCCGAGATGCGCCGCGGGATCGCCGAGCTGGACGGCGAAGGCGAAGTGGCGGGCGGCATCGTGGTCCTGCGTCACGGGAAGAACGCGTGGGAAACGATTCGCGCCGTCGAGCGCAGGATCGAGGAGCTGAAGCCCGGCCTGCCGCCGGGCGTGGAGATCGTCCCGGTGTACGACCGCTCCGCGTTGATCGAGCGGGCCGTGCATCACCTCACCGATCGCCTGGTCGAGGAGTTCATCGCGATCGCGCTGGTGTGCCTGATCTTCCTGCTGCACGTGCGCTCGGCGCTGGTCGCCGTCGTATCGCTTCCGCTCGGTGTGCTCGCGGCTTTCATCGTCATGCGCTGGCAGGGCGTGAACGCGAACATCATGTCGCTGGGCGGCATCGCGATCGCGATCGGCGCGATGGTCGACGCCGCGATCGTCATGATCGAGAACGCTCATCGCAAGATCGAGGCATGGAAGGACGCCCATGCGGCCGAGAGCGACAAGCGCACAGCTCCGCCCGAGCCGGGCAACGCGCAGCGCTGGGCGATCGTCGCCGACGCCGCGGTCGAGGTCGGGCCGGCGCTGTTCTTCAGCCTGCTGGTGATCACGCTGTCGTTTCTCCCGGTGTTCTCGCTCGAGGCGCAGGAAGGGCGGATGTTCGCGCCGCTTGCCTACACCAAGACCTATGCGATGGCGGCTGCGGCCATTCTCGCCGTGACGCTCGTGCCGGTGCTCATGGGTTATTTCATCCGCGGACGCATTCCGCGCGAGCGCGCCAATCCGCTCAATCGCTGGCTCATCGCGAGCTATCGTCCGCTGTTGCGGGCGGTATTGCGCTGGCCGATATCGACGCTGGTCGTGGCGCTGCTGGTGGTCGCCGTGACCGCGTGGCCGGTCATGCACCTGGGTGGCGAGTTCCTCCCGCCGCTCGACGAGGGCGATCTGCTGTACATGCCGACCGCGCTGCCGGGATTGTCGACCGGCAAGGCGGCGGAGCTCCTGCAGCAGACCGACCGCATGATCAAGACGGTTCCCGAGGTTGCGCGCGTGTTCGGCAAGGTCGGACGCGCGGAAACCGCCACCGATCCCGCACCGCTCGAAATGATGGAGACGACCATCCAGTTCAAGCCGCGCTCGGAATGGCGCCGCGGCATGACGCCCGATCGCATCGTCGACGAGCTCGACCGCACGGTGCGCGTTCCAGGCCTGTCGAACATCTGGGTGCCGCCGATCCGCAATCGCATCGACATGCTCGCGACCGGCATCAAGAGCCCAGTGGGTATCAAGGTTTCGGGCCCCGAGCTCGGGGGCATCGACCGGGTCGCGCAAGCGATCGAGGCGGCGGTGAAATCGGTGCCGGGGGTTACCTCCGCACTCGCCGAGCGACTCGAAGGCGGGCGCTATCTCGACGTCATCGTCGACCGTGCAGCGGCGGCGCGGTTCGGGCTCAGCCTTGCGGACGTGCAATCGGTGATCGCCAGCGCGATCGGCGGAGAGAACATCGGCGAGACCATCGAGGGCCTTTCGCGCTTTCCGATCAACGTGCGCTACCCGCGGGACCTGCGCGCTTCCCTCGAGGACCTGCGCATGCTCCCGGTCATCACCGAGCGCGGGGCGCAGCTTCCGTTGTCGGCGGTCGCGAGCATTCGCATCGTCGATGGACCGCCGATGATCAAGAGCGAGAACGCGCGGCTGTCGGGCTGGATCTACGTCGACGTGCGTGGACGCGACCTGGTATCCGTGGTGCGTGACGCGCAAGTCGCAGTGGCCCGCAACGTGGCGTTGCCGCCGGGCTACTCGGTGTCGTGGTCGGGCCAGTTCGAGTATCTGGAGCGTGCCAAGGCGCGGCTGGTGTTCGTCGTGCCGCTCACGGTGCTGGTGATCTTCGTGCTGCTCTACATCGCATTCGGCCGGATCGACGAAGCGCTGCTGATCATGCTCGCGGTGCCCTTCGCGCTGGTCGGAGGGTACTGGCTGATGTCGGCCCTGGGCTACGCGACATCCGTCGCCACGGCGGTTGGGTTCATCGCGCTCGCCGGCGTCGCGGCGGAGTTCGGGGTCGTCATGCTCCTCTATTTGCGGCAGGCTTGGGAGTCGCGCCTCGCGCGGGGCGATCCGAAGAGCGAAGCGACGCTGCGGGCCGCGATCGAGGAGGGGGCGGTCCTGCGCGTGCGTCCCAAGGCAATGACCGTGGCAGTCATCATCGCGGGCCTGTTGCCGGTCATGCTCACCGCCGGAACGGGCGCGGAGATGATGCAGCGCATCGCCGCGCCCATGGTTGGCGGCATGGTGACCGCGCCGCTGCTGTCGATGCTGGTCATCCCGGCGGCGTACCTGTTGATTCGTCGACGCGGATTGCCGCGCGTGGATGAAGCGCGCGAAGGCGCGCGCGATGTTGCACCGGCGCCGCTTGCCTCGCCGACGAGTTGATTGCAACATCTCGCCGCAATCGGCATCGAGGCGAGGCGACGCTGACCTGCCGGCGCTGTGCTAGACGTGGCCCATGGCGCATTCGGTCTGGCACATATCATGGTCCATCGCGCATCTGATCACCGATCCATTGCGCGCCTATCGCGCGACTCTCTCTAGCCAATCGCCGTTCGCTCGGTCATGATCACGATTCCTCGCCAACGCCTGCCTCGGCTTCGTCCCATGCCTAAAACGATCCTTGCCATCGCCATCGGCCTCTCGGTCGCGATATCCAACGCACACGCGGCGGATCCGTTCACCGTCGTCGTGTTCGGTCGCGGCAACCAGGAAGCGATGACCAATGCCTACATCGATCCGTTCCGCAAGGCGACCGGCGTCGACGTGGCGGTGTACTCCTACGATGGCGAAACCTCCGACGTGCGCGCCATGATCAAGGCCGGCAACACGACCTGGGACGTAATGCAGGTCGAGACTCGCACGCTCGAGCTCGGCTGCCGCGACGGCATCTTCGAGAAGATCGATCCCAGGAAGATCCCGCAATTGCCCGATCTGGTACCCGATTCGGTCTCCGAGTGCGGGGTCGCGAGCTTCGTTTGGTCGCAGGCGCTTGCTTACGACAGCGAGACGGTCAAGGCCACGCCTGCATCGTGGGCCGATTTCTGGGACCTGAAGCGCTTCCCAGGCAAGCGCGGACTGCGGCGCAGCGC
>DATKLH010000303.1:0-8709 GCA_035542515.1 Casimicrobiaceae bacterium | reverse complement strand
GCCGAAGCCTGCGTGAGCATCCGGTCCAGCAACCATAAGCGCTGCTGACCGAACGACAACGGAACTTTGTCGCCGCGAGTCATGGCTGCCGCAGAAGGCGATAGATCGCTCGGTATCTCCCTACGCAGCATGTTCTCGGCTCCGCTGCTTACCTGCACCGCTGTCGGCGTCGTGGATGGGGCTCGCACCTGGACGTCGCTGGCGGAAACGGCGCGGCGCGCGCGACCGCTGGAATTGCATCCATGCGTCGCCTGGAGCAAGGTCGCGGGTTGTCACGGCAGGCGTGCTCATGGCGATCGTTGCGTGATCAGCGCGGGCGCACTCGCAACGCTCCGCTTCTCGTGCCGTGCCAGCCGCGAACGCGGTCGAACAACCATGCCTCCGCGCTGTCGGTGTCGCCGCGAGTGCGCCACAGTGCCCAGATCGTCGCGCCGTACACGATCGCGCCCGTTGTGCAGACGATCGCGAGATAGAAGATGCGGGCCGACGCGGCCGTCGGCATCGGCCAGGCTTCGCGCAGCAGCACAATGGCGGCGAGCATCACGCACGAGGCGGCCAGCGGTCGCCAGCAGACGCGCCAGAGGTCGCGCCAGCGCAGTTGCATCGCGCTCGACAGCAGCAGCAGGTTGAACGGCAGCGAGACGATCGAACCGAGCAGCAGCGACCAGGCCGCGCCGGCGATGCCAAGCGCCGGAAGCAGCCACCACAGGAACGGCAAGGCTACCAGCAGATGCACGACCAGGACGAGGTTCGACGCGCGCGCCATTCCAACAGCCAGGCTCGCGTAGTGCGCGGTAGCCATGAACAGCGACAGCGCGCCGTTGATCGCGAGGATCTGCACGACCACGATCGCGGAAGACCATTGCGCGCCCAACAGCACGTACACGACGGGTTCGGCGACGACGCACAGGCCCACGCCCGCCGGCAGCATCACCAGCGTCAGGATCCCGGTGACGCGTACATAACTGCGCCGCAGCAGCGCCCGGTCGCTGGCGAGCTGCACGTAACCCGGGAACACCGCGCGGTGGATCGGCGCGGCGAACTCGTAGGGCATGCGCGCGAGGTCGCGCGCGACCGACAGCACGCCGAGCCCGCTCGCACCTGCGAAACGTCCCACTATCGCGTCGAAGAATCGCAGGTACAGCGTCTCCACGGCGTTGGACATGAACAGCCACTTGGAGAAGTGCATCAGCTCGCGCAGCGTGCGCAGCGAGAAGCGCGGTCGGAACGGATGCATGGCGTAGCTCAACGCAACGGCCAGGCACGTGCCGGTGATGTTGCCGATGAGGAGCGCCCAGTAGCTGCGCAACAGCAGCGCCGCCGGAAGCGTGACGACCAACGAAGTGAAGGCGCGCTTGGCGATGAGGTATCGGAACTCGCGCTCGAAGCGCAGCTCCTTGCGGAACTTCACGACACCGACATTCTCGAATCCTCCGATCGCACGGCCGAGCGCGAGCACGAGCATCACCGGGACGAGGCGCTGATCGCCGTAGAGTGCGGCGACCGGAACGGCGAGCGCCGCGGTGAGCACCCCGGTGCCGATGCCGAACAGCGCGTTGAAGGTCCACGCGGCGTTGTAGTGCTGGGACGAGGCGTCGGCGCGCTGAATGAGCGCGGTGTCCAGGCCGAATGCGCCGAGCACTTCGAGCATCGCGATGAGCGATGCCGCCAGGGTCATCAATCCGAAGTCGGCCGGCACCAGCAGGCGCGCGAGTACGACGATCCCGATGAAACCGATGGCGCGGTCGAGCACCTTGAACAGCACCATCCAGGCGGCGCCGCTCGTCATCTGCGCGTTGACGGAATGGGACTGTTCCATGCAAATCCGCCCTGTGCTCGCGAAACCGCGCCGGCGGCCGCCTGCGCGACCCCCGGGGGACCGCCACGATAGCGGTATCGTGCTGCGACGCGCAAGCCTGCCTCGCCGGCAGGCGACGAAATGCGGCTGCGTACGCGCGACTCCCGCTTGGGGTCCATGTCGTGCACAAACCGGCGGCGCGCTTTCGCTCGTCGTGCCCCGGTCGGCTAAGATCGCTCGGCCAGCTGCGCCAAACTATGTCGCCGTCATACGAGACCATCCGCCAAGCGATCGACGCGGCCGCGCGAACCGATAGCGCAGCGATCGCTTTGCTCGCTCCGGATGGCGCGACGATCACCTATGGCGAGCTTGCGGGCACGCTGCTCGGTGTCGCGGCGCGTCTGCGCGATCTCGGCGCACGCGGGCCGCAACGCGTTGCGCTGGTCGCGCATAACGGGCTCGAGCTTGCACTGCTGGCGCTCGGCGTGTCCGCCTCGGCGATCTGCGTTCCGCTCGATCCCCGAACCCCGGAACACGAGCTCGTCGCACGGCTGAACGAACTGCAGCCCGCGTTGATCGTTGCACACGCCGATCTCGCGGCCGCGCATGCCGCAGCACGGCGCGCAGGCGTGCCATGGATCGATGCGAAAGCGCTGCTGGCCATTTCCGCGAGCGATGCCGCCGTGCGGGCAAGCGCCTCCGGGCTCGCGCCTCCGGCCGGCGACGCGGTTGCATTCATCCTGCACACTTCGGGAACGACCGCGCGGCCCAAGCGCGTGCCGCTGACCCATCGCAACGTTTGTCGTTCGGCCCTCAACGTCGCCGCGGCGCTGCAATTGACCACAAGCGACCGATGCCTCAACGTGATGCCGTTGTTTCACGTCCACGGACTCGTGGGCGCATTGCTGGCGAGCATGTGCACCGGTGGCAGCGTCGCCTGCAGCCGAGGCTTTGAGGTCGGCCGCTTCGCCGAATGGCTCGAGACGCTCGCTCCCACCTGGTACACCGCTGTTCCCACCGTGCATCAGGCGGTGCTCGCGGAGCTGCGGCACGAAGAGCCTGCGCGGCGGCATGGCTTGCGATTGGTGCGTTCTTCGTCCGCGGCGCTTGCGCCTGCGCTGGCGACCGCGCTCGAGCAGCGCCTCGGCGTGCCGGTCATCGAGGCTTACGGAATGACCGAGGCGGCGCACCAGATCGCGAGTCATCGGTTCGCCACTGCGTATCGCGCGCGCGGGTCCGTCGGATGCGCGGCAGGGCCCGCAGTTGCGGTCCTCGATACCGAGGGCAAGGTCCGTGACCGCGGCACCGGCGAAATCGTGATTCGCGGCGACAACGTGATGCGTGGCTACGATGGCGATGCGGACGCCAACGCGGCCGCCTTTCACGACGGATGGTTCCGCACCGGCGATCAAGGAACCGTCGATGCGCAGGGCTACCTCTGGATCACCGCGCGCATCAAGGAGATCGTGAAGCGCGGCGGGGAGGGCGTAGCGCCGCGCGAAGTGGAGGAGGCGCTGCTCGAAGATCCCGCGGTGCACGAGTGCGCCGCGTTCGCGGTGCCGCATCCTACGCTGGGAGAGGATCTCGCAGCGGCCGTGGTTCTGGTTCCCGGCTCGAACGCGACCGGTCAATCGCTGCGAGCCGCGCTGTTCGGTCGCCTGTCGGAATCGCACATCCCGAGTCGCGTCGTGGTGGTCGATTCGCTGGAACGCAGCGCGAGCGGCAAAGTGCAACGGAGCGAGCTTTGGAAGAAGCTCGCGGCGACGCTCGAGCCCGATCATGTGGCGCCTCGCACCGCTACCGAGCGACGCATCGCAACCATTTTCGCCGAGGTGCTCGAGGTCGACTCGGTCGGCGCAAACGACAACTTCTTCGCGCTCGGCGGCGATTCGCTGCGCGGGACGCAGGCGTTATCGCGCATTCACGCGCAGTGCGGCGTCGAGCTCATGCCGGCCGAGCTGTTCCGCTTTCCCACGGCGAGCGAGCTTGCCCGCATCGTCGACACGCGCGACGGCGTCGTTGCGACGACATGATCGACGATCGACCCGGTAGGAGCGTAACCGCCGATGCAAGCTGATCGGCTCGCCTTCCTGGCGCCCCAGTCCTTGAGCGAAGATCTGCGCGTCTCTGCTGCACAGCCGGGTGTTGGCGAGATCGATGTGTGGGGCTTCGGTCTCGACGCGCCCGGCGACCAAACGATCCGCTTCGAATCGCTCCTGGATTCCGACGAGCGAGAGCGCGCAAGGCGATTGCTCCGGCCGCGCGATCGCGAGCGCTTCATCGCGGCGCATGGCGCCACTCGGCTGATCCTCGCAGCCTATGTCGGCTTGCATCCGACGCAGATTCGCTTCGTGCATTCGGCACACGGCAAACCGCATCTCGTCCCTGTTCCCGGTTGCGCGGATCTGACATTCAGCCTGTCGCATTCGCGGGAGCGTGGCCTGCTCGCCGTCGCTCGCGGGCGTCCGGTGGGAGCGGATCTCGAATGCACGAGGGACGATATCGACGTGCTCGCCATCGCGCGCCGCTTTTTCTCGCCGCAGGAATGCGACGCACTTGGCGCGGTCGCCGCGCAATCCAGGTCGCAGGCCTTCTTTCGTTACTGGGTCGCGAAGGAAGCCCTGCTCAAAGCGGTCGGCGTGGGACTCACGCTCCCGACCGATCGGTTCACGCTGCGCTTCGTCGGCGACCTGGCGAGCGTGCAGCCGCACGAGCTGGCGCAACTCGAAGCGTACCAGCACGTGCGTACGCTGGATATCGAGGCCGGCTGGTACGCGGCCTTCTGCGCGGCGGGTCGCGACTGGACGCTCCGTTTTCGCACCGGCCGCTGATCGCAGTGGGCGCTCGATACAAAGCGGGCAGGTCGCCTCTCGCCAGGCGGCCCGCCCGTGAAAACATCACGACCGGCTAAGCGATCGCTTCCTGTCCAGCCTGGTTCGCTTCCTCGTCGCGCACCAGGCGCCGTAAGACCTTGCCGACCGCGCTCTTGGGCAGCGGCGTGCTGCGGAACACGATCGACCTGGGCAGCTTGTACGCGGTGAGATGCTTGCGGCAGTGGGCCATCAGATCGTGCGCCGTGAGCGTGGGCTCCTTGCGGACGACCACCAGTCGCACTGCCTGGCCCGTGCGCTCGTCGGGCATCCCGATCGCGACCGCCTCCAGCACGCCGGGATGCGCCATGGCGACCTCCTCGACTTCGTTGGGATAGACCTTGAAGCCGGACACCACGATCATGTCCTTCTTGCGATCGGTCAGCTTGAGGAAGCCCGCTTCGTCGATGTAACCCATGTCGCCGGTGCGGAGGAACCCGTCGGGGTACATGACGTTGGACGTTTCCTCGGGGCGATTCCAATAGCCCTTCATCACCTGCGGTCCACGCACGCAGACCTCGCCGGTTTCGCCGAGCGGCAATTCGATTCCGTCATCGTCGCGGATGCTCACCTCGGTGGATGGAAACGGCAGTCCGACGGTGCCCGTGTAGGTCTGCGTATCGAGCCGGTTGCAGCTCACGAACGGGGAGGTCTCGGTCAGACCATAGCCCTCGATGATCGGCCGGCCGGTGAGCGCCTTCCATTTGTCGGATGCCAGCCGCTGGACCGCCATGCCGCCGGCGAGCATCACTTTCAGCGCGCTGGTGTTGATTTCATTGAAGCCCGGTGCGTCGGCGATCGCCCGGTAGAGCGTGTTCACGCCCACGATGAGCGTGAAGGGCGTCTTCTTGAGCTCGGCGAGGAGTCCGCGCAACTCGCGTGGATTGGCGATCAGGATGTGGTTGGCCCCCCACTTCAGCGACGTGACCAACGTCACGGTCAGTGCGAACACGTGATAGAGCGGCAGGGGCATGACCACGATGTCGCTGCCAGGCGTGAACTGCGATGCCATCCACGCGGAGGCCTGCTCGAGGTTCGCGAGCAGGTTGACATGCGCGAGCATGGCGCCCTTGGGCACGCCGGTGGTGCCGCCGGTGTACTGCAGAAATGCGAGATCCTCGGGCGCGAGATCCACCGGGATGAACGGAACACGCTGACCATGGGCCAGGGCGGTGGTGAGCGGGATGGAGCCGTCGATGTGCCAGGGCGGGACCATCTTCTTGCCGTACTTGACCACCAGGTTGGTCGTCAGGCGCTTCACCGGCGCAAACAGGTCGCCGACCTCGGTGGTGATGACGGTGTCCACCGACGTGCGCGCAACCACTTCCTCGAGCGTATGCGCGAAGTTCTCGAGCACGACGATGGCGCGCGCACCGGAGTCCTTGAGCTGGTGCTCGAGCTCGCGGCTGGTGTACATCGGATTGCAGTTCACCACCACCAGCCCGGCCCGCAGCGCCGCGATCAGAGCGACCGGATACTGCAGGAGGTTTGGCATCATGACCGCCACGCGGTCGCCTTTGACGAGTCCGCGCATCTGGAAGAACGCGGCCAGGTTGCGCGAATGACGATCCAACTCGCCGTAGGTGAGCGAGCTTCCCATGCTCGTGAACGCGGTGAGGGTGCGGAAGCGTTGCGCGGCATCTTCGAACAACGTGGCGAGCGACGCATAGCGCTGCGCGTCGACGTTGTGCGGAACGCCCGGCTGGTAGCTCTTCAGCCAGATCTTGTCCATGGCTTCCTCGATTCCGACCGTGAATGCGCGACCCGCGTCGGTACCCGGGCGGGTCTGCGCTCGTGCGACTGCGGCCCGTGTTTGCGATCAAACGATGCTGAACAGCGGCGCAGGCGGATTTGCATCGTGCTGCTAAAGCGGTAGCGACTCGACCCGAGGGGCAGCAAGCAAGGGCACCGGCAACAAACCACGGCCCCGCATCCAGCCGGGGATCAACTCCCATGAGACCACAATCCCGTCTACATGTATTGGACAGAAATCAACATGTCACGAAAAAAACGTCTCGGCGTCACGCAAGCGGCGTTCGCGCAGGCGTCTGGTCCGCGCGGTGACGCCAAAGTCGCAGGCGCAACCCGACTCCCTTACAATGCCTCGCTGATCGCTGGCGGCGATGCCGCGGCGGTCGCGCGACGGCGAATGTGACGCGTCGCGTTACGCATGGGGTCGCACGGGCCGACGAGATGGCGGCTCATCGCACGCCATCGTCGACCAAAGGCGCTGCATCACCGCTTGTTGGACACCGGGACAATGGCAAGGCAGACAGCAGCCGATCACGTATTCGACAATGTCGTTTCCGACATTCTCGCGGGTGCCCTGCGCCCGCGCGACCAGATCTCCGAGCGCGACCTGGTGACCCGCTTCGGGGTGAGCCGCACGCCGGTGCGAGAGGCGATCAAGCGACTTTTCGCGCGCGGCTTCGTCGAATCGGGGCCCAAAGGCGTGGCGGTGGTCATGGATCTCGCGGGCGACGACGTGCGCAAGCTCTACGAATTGCGCTTGCAGCTCGAAGGCAACGCCGCGCCGCTCACCTGCGCCAACGTCACGCCCGCGGAGCTCGAGGAGCTGCGCCGCATCAACCGCCAGTTCGCGAACGCCCTGGGCAAGCGCGACCTGGTCCGGATGCTCGAAGTACGGTCCCTCTTCCACGCCAGGCTGGCGGCGGCGACGCGCAATCGCTGGCTCGCGGATATCCTGGTGATGTTGCGCGACCGGGCCTATGTCGTGCGGCACCTCCACTGGCAGGACGCTGAGCGCGCCGCACAGACGCTGCAGATCCACGACCAGATGATCGACGCACTCGCGCGACGCGACGCGCGGCGTTACCGCGAGCTCGTCGCGCAGCAGATCCGGGCGGGACTCGATTGCTATGAGAATCAGCTCCGCGCGCCACCGGCCAAGCGCCGCGTGGCCGCATCCGGCGAGGTCCGCCGAGCGCGCAGCGCAGCGAAGTAGGCGCGGTCGGCGGCTGCGTCGCCTTGACACCGGAGCATCGGGCTGGCGACAATCGGCATACCAATGATGTATCCCAAACAGCGCTCGCGACCGCTGCGCTCGCGCCGCGACCGTGCTGTCGCGCCGTGGAGCGCGTGTACCGCTTCGACGTCGGTGGCCGTGCGGGTCGCCAGGCGAGCCAGCGAGTGCTGCGCGGCGCATGGATCCCGTCCTGGCGGCGCCATCGTTCCATGACCGCGACCGAAGCCACCGTCCTCGAGCTGCGCAACGTCGACATCCATTACGGCCCGATCAAGGTCGTGGCCGATGCGTCGTTCGCCGTCGCCCAGGGCGAGTTCGTGACCTTGCTGGGCCCGAGCGGCAGCGGCAAGACGTCGTTGTTGCGCGCGATCGCCGGCTTCGTCGTTCCGACTTCCGGCGAGGTGCGCCTGCATGGCGCGCGCATGGAAAACGTGCCGCCTTTCGAGCGCGACATCGGCATGGTATTCCAGAACTACGCGCTGTTTCCGCACATGACCGTCGCGCAGAACCTGAGCTTCGGTCCGCGCATGATGAAGATCGCACGGGCGGAGATCGCGCAGCGCGTGGGCGAAGCACTGGCCCAGGTGCGCCTCGCCGAATACGCCGCACGCTATCCGCACGAGCTGTCGGGCGGCCAGCAGCAGCGCGTTGCCATCGCGCGCGCGCTGGCGATGCGGCCCTCGCTGCTGCTGCTCGACGAGCCGATGTCGAACCTCGATGCACGGCTGCGCGCGCAGATGCGCACCGACCTCATGCTCCTGCTCAAGAGCCTGGGCGTGACCGCTCTCGCGGTCACGCACAACCAGGAGGAGGCGCTCGCGATGTCGGATCGGATCATCGTGATGTCGCAAGGCAGCATCCGGCAGATCGGCACGCCGACGCAGATCTACCGCCAACCCGCCGATCCGTTCGTGGCCGACTTCATCGGCGATGCCAACGTGATCCGTGCACGCTACAGCGATGCGAGCGACGGCCTCGCTCGCTTCGAGCTCGCGTCGGGTCAATCGGTATACGCGGCCACGTCCGCGAACGCGTCGGGAGATTGCCTGCTGCTC
>DATKLH010000302.1:0-4366 GCA_035542515.1 Casimicrobiaceae bacterium | reverse complement strand
ATCTTCGCGTCGATCGTCGCTTCGAGCTGATAGGTGTTGGGCGCCCACGCTTCGGTGACATCGTAGCGGCCGCTGGTGATCGCCGCGTTGATCTCGGAAGGCGACAGGTTGACGAAAGTCCACTCGCTCGGCTTGAGCTTGAACTTCTTCTCCATGCAGACCGCCGCGCCCCAGTGGCCGGTGGAGTTGAGCGGCACCGGAATCGACTTGCCCTTGAGCAACGCCGGATTCTTGAGATAGGTGTCGGCCTTGTCCTTGGTGGACATGATGGTGATGATCGCAGCCTCCTCGTCGGCGATCGCGATCGTCTGCAGCTTGTAGCGGCCGGCACCGAGCACTGCCGGGATGCTGCCCGCGCCGCCGACATCCCACGACCCGGCGGCGCCCGCCGCGACTTCAGGGGCGCCCGAGGCGAAGGTCGACATCGTCGGCTCGAGGCCGATCTTCTGCCACCAGCCCTTCTTGCTCGCGATGTACCACTCGAGCGCCCAGCGTTGCGGTTGTTGCGCCACGCGGATCGCGTACGGCTTGCCGGCCTGCGCCAGCGCCTCGTGGGCGATCCCGCCGGCCAGCACGACTGCCAGCAGCGTCGATACGATCGATTGCTTGCGATATGGCTTCACCGTCTCCTCCTCGTCATGGTGTGATGCGCACTGTCGAATGTCGCGATCTTCCGGACCGCAGCGCTGCGCGGCCCTTGTCCACCTTCCACTGCGGCGATGCGCAACCGGAGCTTCAGTGACCCCAGTCGCGTCGGATCCAGTCCTCCAGCGCGCGCATCGCGTAATCGATGATCGCGCCCACCACGCCGATGGTCAGCATGCCGGCGACGACCACGGCGGGCTCGATGTTGCTTTCCCCCTGGATGATGAGATAGCCAAGGCCGGTGGAACCGACGATCAGCTCCGCGCCGATCAGCGACTGCCATCCGAAGCCGGCAGCGACGCGCATGCCCGCGACCACGTGCGGGAGCGCGCCCGGCAACACGATGTCCTTGATCATGCGATAGCCGCGCGCGCCGAGCGTTTGCGCCGCCTCGATCATCGTTGGATCGATCTGCCGTGCGCCGCGGTACGCGTTGAGCACGCACGGCGAGAACGCGCCGGCGAAGATCACCAGCGTCGGTGCGAGGAAGCCGGTGCCGAACCACAGGATCGAAAAGGGCACCCAGGCGATCGGCGGAATGAAGCGCAGCATCTCGAACAGCGGCGTGACCGCCCAGTCGAGCACGCGGAAGCGCCCCATCATCAGACCGAGCGGAACACCGACGAACACGGCGATCAGGTAGCTCACGCCGAACTTTTCCAGGCTCGCGAGCAGGTGCTGTTGCAGCAGCGAACCCGCGTAGGGCTGCTGCGCGAGCTCGATCACGCGTTCGATCAGGGCAGGCGGGCTGGGCAGGAACTGCGGCGACACGAGCCCGCCAAGGGTCACCGCAAGCCACAACCCGACGAACGTCGCGATGCCGAGCGACGACGCGATCCATTGGGCGAACGCCTGGCTGCGCGGCGAACGATGCGCCGACGGCGTCGCGGCAAGGCTGCCTACTGCCGCCATGGAATCGCCATCCGCTCGACCAACGCAAGCACGAGCGTGAGCAGCACGCCCAGCACCGCGACGCTGACCATCCCGATGAAGATCATGCCGGGATTGAGGTCGCGCGTGGCGATGATCATGATGTGTCCGAGGCCGGTGATCGAGCCCACCAGCTCGGCGGCGACCAGCACCATCCAGCAGGCCTGCAAGGACAGACGCAGGCCGGTGAAGATGGTCGGCAGCGCCGCGGGAAGCACCACGTCGAAGAGCATCTCCCGCGCTCCGGCCCCGTGCACGCGTGCTGCGGCGAGCACCACCGGATCGATGTTGCGAACGCCGGTATAGGTATTGATCAGCGCCGGCGCGAACGATGCAAGCCAGATCACGAACAGCTTCGCGGGTGTCCCGAGGCCGAACCACAGGATGGTGAGCGGGATCCACGCGATCGGGGCGATGGGGCGCAGCAGCTGGAACACCGGATTGAAGAAGGCGTCGGCGAGACGATTGAGTCCCATCAGCAGTCCGAGCGGAACGCCGGTGCCCACTGCGATCACGAAGCCCATCAGCACCAGCGTGATGCTCGAGCCTATGTGGCGCGCAAGCGTCCCGTCGGCGTAACCCGGGCCGACGAGCTGCACCAGAGAATCCCAGGCGTCGCTCGGCGAAGGAAATTGAATCGACGTGACCACACCGGTCGCGTCGGTGAGCACATACCAGAGCACGAGCAACGCGATCACCGAGACCGCGCCGATCGACCACGCCTTGAGGTTGCGCGCACGATGGGTCCGCCTTCGCCCGATGGTGAGTGCCGCGTCCATGAATGTTCTCGCGTGTCGGCGCAAGGGCCTGCCGGCGCTACGACGGAAAGCCGCCGTAGGGCGCCCAGCCGCTTCCCGCGACCACGCCGCCGTCACAGGGAATCGTCGCGCCTGTGATCGCCGACGACGCAGGCGACAACAGGAAGAAGATGACTTCGGCGATCTCCTCGGGTTTCATCAACCGATGCATGGGCGTCGCATTGAGGATCGGCGTGAGGTCGCGCTCGCCCTTGCGTTCCTTGGGCCGCAGGAACGGTGTGTCGGTCCACCCGGGCGCGACTGCGTTCACGCGGACGTTGCGATGGGCCCACTGCACAGCCAATGCCGAGGTGAGATTGACGATCGCCGCCTTCGCAGGTCCGTAGGCGAGCACCGGCCCCGGACGGAACGACAGCACCGATGCGATGTTGACGATGCAGCCTTGGCCGCGCTGCGCGATCGCGCTACCGATGACACGACACGCGACGTAGGTCGTGCGCAAATGCGAATCCACGATGCGCTGGAAGGCGTCCACCGCATAGTCCTCGATCGGTGTGGGGACCTGGGCGAGTCCCGCGCAGTTGACCAGGCCCGCGAGGTCTGCGTGCTGGCCCGCGAAGCTGTCGAACGCGGCGCGCATCGACGTTTCATCCACGGCGTCCGCTTGCGCCGCCCAAGCGCGATCGGGCCACTGCGCTGCTAGCCTTTGCGCGCCCTCGCCGTTGACGTCGATCAGTCCGACGCGTCCGCCGGCGTCCACGACACGGCGCGCCGTGGCGGCACCGATGCCGCTCGCGCCACCGGTGATCACGACGAAGGCGTCGAAGGACGATGATCCGTTCACGTGCTCGGGGCGCTTGGTGCGCGCTGCGGAAACTCGATCAGCTCCACGACGCTGCCTTCGGGCGCCAGGAGGTAGATGACCTTGGTGCGGCCACCGCGCAGGACCTTCGGCGGCGCGGTCGTGCGATGACCGGCCGCAATCACCCGGCGATACGCTTCGTCGACGTCGCTAACCTCGAAGGCGAGGTGGGTATAGCCCGCGTCGCATTGGCGATTGCATTGCGTGCGACCTTCGGGTGTGTAGTACTTGAACAGCTCCAGGCGAAATCCATCGCGCACGAGCATGCCCCAGCGCACCACCGCGCCGGGCAGTCCGACCACTTCGCCGAGTGCCGCTTCGCCGCGTCGATCCATTTCGCCTTCGACCTCGAAGCCGAGCACGCGCACGTAGAAGTCGCGTGCGGATTCGAAATCCTGCACGCATACCGCGGCGTGGTGCGCGCGCACGACGAGATCGTTCACGCTGCCATCGCTCATGGCCGCGACCATCCTGAACCGGTGTGCTCGCCGTGCGGCGAAGCGACGCGCACGCGCGAAGCCGCGCGAGCTGAAAAGACGGCCAAGCTCCTCCTCCAGAGCCTCGCACTGCAAACGTTTGCCGAAGACGAGAGACTAGGAGAGCGATCGATGCAAGTCAAGCGCCGCACTGGTGCGCCACCCGATTTCACCTATGAAGATTGGCCGACCGAAATGGTGCGCTGCGACATGGGCACTCGCCACTCACAGCCGTCGATGTCATAATGACGGCGTGTGAAATCCCTCGATTTTGGTAAACGTTTGCCAGCGCTCGTAAAAGGTACGCGACGCACATCCGTAACGCTCAAGGATGTCGCACGGGCGGCCGGCGTATCGGTCGCCACGGTGTCGCGCGCGCTCAACAATCCGGGCCGCATCAGTGCCGAGATCACCGCGCATGTGCAACGCACCGCCAAGACGCTGCGCTACGTTCCCGATCGCGCGGCGCGCTCGCTCGTATCCAAGCATTTCAGCACCATGGGCGCGGTGGTGCCGACGATCGACAACGCGATGTTCGCCAAGGCCATGCACGCGTTGCAATCGCGACTCAACACGATGGGATATACGCTGCTGCTCGCGAGCACCGACTACCAGGCTTCGCGCGAAGCCTCCGAGCTGCAATCGCTGGTCGAGCGTGGCGTCGACGGCATCGTGCTGGTGGGCGGCAATCACGA
>DATKLH010000301.1:0-6207 GCA_035542515.1 Casimicrobiaceae bacterium | reverse complement strand
GCGCGCCACGTCCGCGAAATGCAATCCCGTCGTGGGCTCGTCGAACAGGAACAGCTTCCCGGCTGCCCCACCGTCGTCGGCGCGCCTCGGCGTTGTCTGTCGCGCGGCCGCGGCCAGATGGCCCGCGAGCTTCAACCGCTGCGCCTCGCCGCCGGAGAGCGTCGGCACGGGCTGGCCGAGCTTGACGTATTCGAGCCCGACCGCAACCAGCGGACGCAGCGCAGTCTCGATGTCGCTTGCACCGGCGAAGAACTCGAGCGCCTGCGTGACCGTCATGTCGAGCACATCGGCGATGGAGCACCCGTTCACGGTTGCGTCGAGCACTTCGCGCCGGAAGCGCCGGCCATCGCAATCGGGGCAGCGCAGGTAGACGTCGGAAAGGAACTGCATCTCGACGTGCTCGAAGCCGTTGCCGCCGCAGGTGGGACAGCGGCCCGTGCCGGCGTTGAAGCTGAAGGTACCCTGCGTGTAGCCGCGCTCCTTCGCAACCGGTGAGGCTGCGAAGCGCTTGCGTATGCAATCGAATGCACCGACGTAGCTCGCCGGATTCGATCGCGTGGTCCGGCCGATCGGCGTCTGATCGATCAGGACGACTTCGCCGACCAGCGCATCGCCGGTGAGGCGCCGATGCGCCCCGGGTGCTTCGGTCGGCTTGCCCTTGGCGCGCAAAAGCGCAGGATGCAGGACGTCCTGAACCAGCGTCGACTTTCCGGAGCCGGAGACACCAGTGACGCACACCAGCGCGTTGAGCGGGAATGCAACGTCGATGTTCTTCAGGTTGTGCTCGCTCGCGCCCAGCACTTCGATGCGCGGGGCGGCGCCGGCGATCGCCGATACTGCGTGCGGCGGCGCTGTCCGCTTGCGTCCGGCGAGATAGTCCCCGGTGAGCGAGTTCGGCGCGCGGCGCAATTGCTCGGGCGATCCGAAGAACACGATCTCGCCGCCCCGCTCGCCGGGCCCGGGCCCGATATCGAGAATGCGGTCCGCGGCAAGCATGACCTGCGGATCGTGCTCGACCACCACCAGCGAGTTGCCCGCATCGCGCAATCGCTGCATCACGCCGACCACGCGCCCGATGTCGCGCGGGTGCAGGCCGATCGATGGTTCGTCGAGCACGAACAGCGTGTTGACCAGCGAGGTGCCGAGCGCGGTGGTGAGATTGATCCGTTGCACCTCGCCGCCGGAAAGCGTGCGCGATTGCCGGTCGAGGGTGAGATACGACAGCCCCACGTCGGCGAGATACGACAATCGCGCGCGCACCTCGCCCAGCAGCAGGCCGGTCGCCTCGTCCAGCGGTGCCGGAAGCTCGATGTGCGCGAAGAACTCGCGCGCGGCGCTGATCGGCAGCAGGACGAGGTCGTGCAGCGTGAGCCCGGGCAGCTCGCCGAGCGTATCGTCGCTGAAGCTCGCGGCGCGCGGACGAATCCGCGACCTCGCATCGAGCACGCGATCGGCATCGGCCTTGGTTCCAACGCGCCACAGCAACGCATCGGGCTTGAGACGCGCGCCGTCGCACGCCGGACACGGTGTGTACGCGCGATACTTCGACAACAGCACGCGCACGTGCATCTTGTACGACTTGGTCTCGAGCCAGTTGAAAAAGCGCGCGACGCCGTACCACACGCCCGGCCACGATTTCGACCAGCTCACCCACTCCGGCTCACCGTCGAGCACCCAGCGCCGATCCGCCTCCGACAACTCGCGCCATGGCACGTCGAGCGGCACACCGCGCTTCTTCGCGTACTTCACCAGATCGTCCTGGCATTCGCGAAAGCTCGGCGTCTGCCAGGGCTTCACCGCGCCGGCACGCAGGGCCTTGCTCGCATCGGGAATGACCAGGCCATAGTCGATCCCGATGACGCGTCCGAACCCGCGACACGTCTCGCATGCACCCAAGGGCGAGTTGAAGGAAAACAGGCTCGGCGCCGGATCGTGATAGTGAATGTCGCAGTCGGGACAATGGAGATCCGACGAGAAGCGCCATGCGGTCGATTCCGATGCGGCGGTCGCGTCGCCGGTTGGCCCTTCGGGAACGACATGCGCATCGACCCGCCCCTGTCCCACGCGCAAAGCGGCTTCGATCGCTTCCATCGCTCGCGCACGCTCGACGCTGCTGATGCGAAAGCGATCCTGCACCACGACCAGGCGCTCGCGCGTCCGCGCCTGGAAACGGGTATAACCTTGTTGCTCGAGCAGCGCGCAAACCTCGTCGGCACTGAAGTTCGCCGGTACCGTCACCGGGAAGGTCACGATCAATCGCGGGTCGCCGGCGGCGGCGCTGCGCTGTCGCAACTCCGTGTAGATCGATGCCGCCGTGTCGCGCCTCACCGGCCTTCCGCAGCCGCGGCAATACAACGCGGCAGCACGCGCAAAGAGCAGCTTCAGATGATCGTTGAGCTCGGTCATCGTACCCACCGTCGAGCGCGACGTCCGCACCGGATTGGTCTGGTCGATTGCGATGGCCGGCGGAATGCCGTCGATCCGATCCACCTGCGGCTTGTCCATGCGGTCGAGGAACTGACGCGCATAGGGTGAGAACGTCTCGACGTAACGACGCTGTCCCTCGGCGTACAGCGTGTCGAATACCAGCGATGACTTGCCCGACCCCGAGACACCGGTGACCACGATCAGCTCGTGCGTCGGCAGCTCGAGCGACAGGTTCTTCAGATTGTTCTGACGCGCGCCTTGGATGGCGATGGGATCGGACATGGGAAACCGGCGAGACGGCGTCGCAGACAGCCGCGCGGCGGGTGCGGGGTGCCAAAGACAGCATTGTTGCAAGCGCGCGGTGCGCGGGCTGCCAATGATTTGACGAGCCCGCTCGATACCCCCGACGATGCTCGAAGATTCTCGGGCCTTCTCGCTGGTGGTCGACGAGGACGCGCACGGGATTATGAACGCGCAGTCAAGATCGCGGCGGCGCTCGATGGCGCGTCGGGCAGGACCGCCGAGTCGTCCCTCGCAATGCGGGCCCCTGAACCCGCGTGCCGGCCGGATCGAGTACGTTGCGGCGAAGGCGCGCGCTACACGCTAGATGGCTGCTGCGACGGCGTCCCCCATCTCGCTGGTGCTGGCGCCGCCGCCGAGGTCGCGCGTCAGATGCTTCGACTCCGCAATCGTCTGCTCCATCGCGCGCTCGACATGCTTCGCGGCGTCGGCGGCGCGCGGCTCGCTGTACTTCACGGCCAGCCAATCGAACAGCATCTTGCCCGACATGATCATCGCGTACGGGTTCGCGATGCCGCGACCGGCGATATCCGGCGCCGAGCCGTGCGTGGCCTGCGCCATCGCGTGCCTGAGCCCCGCGTTGAGGCCCGGCGCAAGCCCCAATCCGCCGACCAGGCCGGCCGCTTCGTCGGTGAGGATGTCCCCGTAGAGGTTGGTCGTGACCAGCACGTCGTACTGCTGCGGATTCATCACGAGCCGCAGCGCGCAGGTATCCACGATCACTTCCTCGAATTCGATCGATGGGTAGCGCGCCGCGACCTTGCGACACTCTTCCGCGAACAGCCCGTCACCCATGCGATAGACGGTGTTCTTGTGCACGGCCGAGACCTTGCGGCGCGGCCTCGCCGCAGCAGCCTCGAACGCCGCTTCGGCGATGAGCCTGCTCTTGTAGCGTGTGGTCACGCAAATGCCGATCGCCATGTCCTCGGTCGGCTGGAACTCGCCATAGCCCGCGAAGAGATTGCCGTCCACCTTGAAACCCTCCGTGGTCTCGCGCAGGAACAGCATGTCGACATTCTTGTGGATCGACGGGAGGCTGGGATACGACTTGAACGGCTTGTAGTTGGCGAAGAGCTGGAAATGCTTGCGCAGGATCGGGTGCACGTTGATCCACGTCGGGTCGTTGCGCGGGTATTCGCGGTGACCGATCGGTCCGAGGATCCACCCGTGCAGGGCATCGAGCTTGTCGAGCGTCCCGGGAGGCAGCGTGTGACCGAGCTCGTCGTGGGCGCGGCGCGCAATGGGAACGGGGTGCCAATCGACCGCCAGACCGGCCTTCGCAGCCGCCGCCTTCATCACCTTGACGCACTCGGGCACGACCTCGAGGCCGATATCGTCACCCAGCAGGATTCCCAGTCGCATGGCGTGTGCCGACGTCATCAGTCGCTCCTGCAATCTCGGTGCGGTACGCGCGCATCGCGCTTCCGCGATTCAGGTCCCAAGCTGCGTCCACGCCATGTCGATCGTGCCACAGGCGGCGTCGACGGCATCGGCAACGCGGTTGCGTTCGCGCACCAGATGCGTTTGCAGCATCACTCGATCCGCGCCGTCGGTGATTCCGGCCAGGGCGGTCACGTCGTAAAGGCACGGGATCGCGGTGAGCTGCGGTGTAAAACCATATGGATCGTGCCCGTACACGCCCTTCACGGTGCTCTGGATCGGAATGAGGAGATTGGAAAGACGCTTGAGACACGCGTTGAGCACCGTGGCTGCACGCCGCGCATCCGGTTCGGATTCGCGATAGCGTTGGCGCCACGCGCTGACGTGGGCGTCCAGAGCGCTCGCACGCCGATGCAGGTCGCGCGCCCGCTCGGCCACATCGGACAGTTGCAGCGCGTTGTCGGCGTCGAGCTTGCTCAGCTCATCGAGGCGCGCGGCGAATTGTTGCGCCACTGCGGTGAACTCGAAGGGCAGGATCGGCGCAGTGCACAGGTCCCACAACCATGCGGCGTACACCCGCAGATGCGGCTGCATCCACGCGAAGTCGACCTTGTCGATCGTGCATTCCAGCGAGTGATGCCACCAACCCAGATTGGCGTCGGCGGTCGCGTGCAGCTCGGCTTCGGTGAAGGCGCCCATGCCGTAGAGCATCGGAACGCCCAGACCGAAGAACGACGCGTCGCCGCCCTTCTTCTGTGGCTTCCAGTCGCTCGGCACGTCGAGATAGCGCCGTTCGATGGCCTGGTGGAAACGACGCATCTCCAGGTTCGAGGTGGTGAGCCAGCGCGTGGTCCCGGTGCATGCGGGCTGGTCGATGAGCAGATACGCGATCGCGTGCGCGCGCAGCCGATCCCAGTTGCGATCGACGTACCAGGTCGAGCCGGCCATCGTGCCCGTCTCGTGCGCAGTCCAGAAACCGAGCGAGACGCCGCGCCGGAGCTCGTTGCGGCGCGCGTTGAACACGCGAGCGAGCTCGATGATGCAGCCGTTGCCCGCGGCGTTGTCGGTCGCTGCGGGCCCATACCACGAATCCTGGTGACCCCCGACGATGATGAAATCGTCGCTGTCCGGCGCCTCGATGTCGCCCACCGTGATCTGCACCGGCCGCCAGGCATTGTCCACGTCGGTTTCCATGGTCAGCTCGACGCGACCGGCATCGCACAAGCCGCGCAGCAACGTCCCCGAGTGGCGCGATACGCCGACCGAGGGCATCTGCGGCATTTCCTCACGCCACGTCTGCGGCGTGGGATTGCCCCACGCGGGCTTGATCGACCCGAATGGCAACGCCGTGTCGGTCGGATGTCCCCAGTTCATCATCACCGCGCCCACTGCGCCGCGTTGCGCTGCGATTCGCTGCTTCTCCATTCGCGCGGGCGAGTAGGAGATTTCGCAGAGCACGATCTTCCCGCGCACGTCCTTGCCCGCGTAATCGCGCGCCGCGCCCGATCCGACATAGACGAGTTCGCCGCGCAGACCGCCCGGCGGCGTCACCAGGCTGTGGCCCGACGTGAACGCCTCGACGGCGATCGGGCGCGGAGCGTGAACGTGAACCTTGCCGGCGCGCGGAAAGCTCACCAGCGCCTGCAGTTCCTGCACCTCGCCTGCCACGCCGATCGCGCGCAGTGCATCGGCGTTGTAGCGGGCCATGCGCAGCGCGTTCTCGGAACCGGCCAGACGCGAGGGAATGTTCTCGCACACGTGCTCGACGTAGCGACGGACATTCTCCGCGGACACTTCGTCCACGACGGGAGGATTCGACATATCGACTCTAATGCCTCGTTCCGCAAATACCTTGCACAGAAGCGGACGCGAAATGACGCGCCGCATGGTCGCGAACCTTGTGGATATTCCCGATATCGGCGACGACCCGCTTCGCGCAGCAGGTCATCTTCGCCCCCTGTGCACGAGGCTTCGCGCCTCCGGTCCGACAGTTTGGCAAGTGATCTCCGGGACGGGACACAGGCAATCAGCCCTCGCTGGAGGCGGGACGGCGCTTGTGGAAATCGGTTGCGGCTTCCAACGCGTCGGCGATGCGCAGGA
>DATKLH010000300.1:0-15338 GCA_035542515.1 Casimicrobiaceae bacterium | reverse complement strand
GGTGGGAAGCGGTCGAGCACGACGCAACATTCGTACGCATGGCCTTCGCTGCAACGCCCCGCAAGCACCACGCGAGCCGTCCGCTCGACGATGGGATCGTTCGCGCCGTGTGGCTCACCTACGAGCAGATCGCGGAATCGCGCGCGCGACACCGCAGTCCGTTGGTCTTGCGCTGCGTCGAGGATTACCGCCGCGGCCGCCGCCTGCCGCTCGATGCGCTGATCGAGGTGCAAAGCGATGGCTGAACGCGTCGTCGTAGGCCTTTCCGGCGGGGTCGATTCGGCGGTCGCGGCATGGCTGCTGAAGCGCGAGGGCCACGAGGTGATCGGCGTCTTCATGAAGAACTGGGAGGACGACGACACCGACGAGTACTGCACCTCCCGCGAGGACCTCGTCGACGCGGCTGCGGTAGCCGACGTCCTCGGGATCGAGTTGGTCGCCGTCAATTTCGCGGGTCAGTACCGCGAGCGGGTGTTCGCGCAGTTCCTGGCCGAATACTCCGCGGGCCGCACGCCGAACCCCGACGTGTTGTGCAACAGCGAGATCAAGTTCCACGCCTTTCTGGATCACGCGCTTGCACTCGGCGCGCACCGTATCGCCACGGGTCATTACGCGCGAACGGGGCGTCCGGACGACGGATCATCGCGCGTGCAATTGCTCAAGGGCGTCGATGCAAGCAAGGACCAGAGCTATTTCCTGCATCGCCTGACCCAGCGACAACTCGCGCCGGCGCTGTTTCCGCTCGGCGAGATGCGCAAGAGCGATGTGCGTGCGATCGCCCGCCGCGAAGGCATTCCGACCTGGGCCAAGAAGGACTCGACCGGCATCTGCTTCATCGGCGAGCGCCCGTTCCGGGACTTCCTCGCACGCTACCTGCCGCGCGAGCCGGGACCGGTCGTGACGCTCGACGGCGACGAAGTCGGTCGCCATCAGGGGCTCGCGTACTACACGCTCGGCCAGCGCCAGGGCTTGCGCATCGGCGGCGTGCGCAACGCACAAGCGCAGCCCTGGTTCGTGGCGGCAAAGGACATGGAGCGCAACGCTCTCGTCGTCGTCCAGGGACACAGGCATCCGGCGTTGTATCGCCGGGACGTGGAGGCGGTGGATGTCCACTGGATTGCCGGCGCGGCCCCGCTCGGCCTCTCGCGCGTCAAGGCGAAGACACGCTATCGCATGCCGGATGCGTCGTGCACCCTCGAGATCCGCGATGCATCGGTGCGCGCGCGGTTCGACGAGCCGCAATGGGCGCCCACGCCCGGGCAATACCTGGTGGCCTACGATGACGACGTGTGCCTCGGGGGCGGTGTGATCGCGGCCAGCGCGCCAACCGTGTCGTTGTCACATTTGCGATCCGAGCAGCCGGCGCTTCAATAAGCGACCGCGGTGTTCGTGCGCGCCTGCAGCGCTACCTCGCTTCTCGGCTCAACTTCCGCAAGCCGGGTGTAAGTGGCATGGTGACCGGTTGGCGATAACATCGCGTGTTTGTCATGCGATCCCGCGCGGCGTGATCGCTTTGCTCCTCCCGGCGACAACTACGCATGACCGCCCGATCGTATCCGCAGACCACCGGACAGCAGGTCGAGCGCACATGGCGCCTGACCTGGGTGGACGTCGTGGTCGTCATCGGCGTGCTCGCGCTGATCAAGGTGCTCGTCGCGCTGGGCGGCGACATGCGAGCGCGCTTCGACGAGCTCCATCCTCCTTCGCTTTCGCTCGACGAGGCGCTGATCCCGTACTACACCGCGCGCACGGTCCTGCGGATGTTCATCGCATTCGGCGCATCGCTCATGTTCACGCTGGCGTTCGGCTACATCGCGGCGAGGAATCCGCGTGCCCGCAAGGTGATGCTGCCGGTCCTCGACATCCTGCAATCGGTCCCGGTGCTCGGCTTCCTGTCGGTCACCGTGACCGGGTTCATCGCGTTGTTCCCCGGCAGCCTTCTCGGCGTGGAGTGCGCGAGCATTTTCGCGATCTTCACCGCGCAGGCGTGGAACATGACCTTCGGGTTCTACCACTCGCTGGTAACCATCCCGGAGGACCTGCGCGAAGCGGCGAGCGTGTATCGCCTCAACCGCTGGCAACGCTTCGGCACGGTGGAGTTGCCCTCCTCGGCGATCGGGCTCATCTGGAACTCGATGATGAGCTTCGGCGGGGGCTGGTTCTTCGTTGCGCAAAGCGAGGCGATCTCGGTGCTCAACAAGAACATCAAGCTGCCAGGACTGGGCTCGTACATGGCGGCGGCGGTCGAACAGGGCAACACGCGCGCCGCCGTTTACGCCATCGTCGCCATGATCGCGACCATCGTGATCATCGATCAGCTCTTCTGGCGGCCATTGGTGGCGTGGGCGGAGAAGTTCAAGATGGAGCAGACCGCCGCGGGCGACGCGCCGCGCTCGTGGATGCTCGATTTCCTGCGCGGATCGTCCCTGGTCCGTGTTGCAGTCGCGCGTGCGGGTGAGATGGCCTCACGCTCCTCGCAAGTCGCGTCGACCGCGATCGCCGACGCGGCGGAGCAATTCAAGAGGCGTGCGCCTGCGCCCGTCCTGCCGTCGCTGCGCATCGGCCTGTGGCTGGTGATCGCGGCGGGAGTGGGATTGCTCGCCTACGATCTGGTCGGCGTGAGCCGACAGATCAGGACCGAGCTCACGCGCAGCCAGATCCTCGATGTCGTCGGGCTGGGCGTGCTGACACTGCTGCGCGTTGCGGCGATGACCGTGATCGCCACGGCGATCTGGACACCGATCGGCGTGTGGATCGGCTTGCGCCCGCGCGTCGCGCGTTACGCGCAGCCGCTCGCGCAGATCGCCGCTTCCTTCCCGGTGAACATGACCTTTCCCTTTGTCGTGGGCCTGTTCATCGCACTGGACCTGCCGATGGACGTCGGCAGCATCTTCCTGATGGCGCTGGGCACGCAGTGGTACATCCTGTTCAACGTGATCGCCGGCGCGATGGCGATTCCATCGGACCTGCGCGAAGCGGCGAAGCTCTTCGGCCTTTCGCGCTGGCGCTTGTGGAAAACGCTCATCATCCCCGCGATCTTTCCGTTCTGGGTCACCGGCGCGGTCACCGCGACCGGCGGCGCGTGGAACGCGAGCATCGTCGCGGAGGTCGCAACCTGGGGGAAGCAGAAGCTGGTCGCGCACGGGCTTGGCGCCTACATCGCGCAGGTCACCGAAAAAGGCGACCAGCCGGCGATCTACGTGAGCATCGCCGTCATGGCCACGTTCGTGGTCGTCATCAACCGCACGTTCTGGCGCAGGCTGTACGATCTGGCCGAGCGCAAGTACCGACTCGAGTAGACGCGCTGCCGAGCAACGCAGCGAGCCATTCCATCAAGTGAAACCGATGTCACCGGCCGAAACCGCGATCGAGACACGCCTCCCGGGCGCAACTGCAACCGCCGAGCCGCTGGTCGAGTTGCGTCACGTTTCCAAGGCCTACCCGACCGCCGACGATGGACCGATGGTGACCATCCTCGACGACATCAACCTCGAGGTGCGCGATGGCGAGATGCTCGCGCTTCTGGGGCAATCGGGCTCGGGCAAGTCGACGCTGCTGCGGCTGATGGCCGGCCTGACCGCGCCCACGCAAGGCGCGGTGCTGAGTCGCGGCGAGCCTCTGGACGGCGTGAATCGCAACCTCGCGATCGTATTCCAATCCTTCGCGCTCTACCCCTGGCTGACCGTCGAGCAGAACGTGCAGGTCGGCCTGATCCAGCGACGCCTGCCTGCCGCGCAGGAACGCGAGGAAATCGCCGCTGCGCTCGAGCTGATCGGACTGTCGGGGTACGAGAACGCCTATCCCAAGCAGCTATCCGGTGGCATGCGTCAGCGCGTGGGCTTCGCGCGTGCGCTGGTCGCGCGTCCGGAAATCCTCGCGATGGACGAGGCGTTCTCGGCGCTCGATGTGCTGACCGCCGAGAACCTGCGCTCGGAAGTGGTCGATCTGTGGCGCAAGCCCGAGCATGCCGGCATCCGCAGTATCTTCTTCGTCACGCACAACATCTCCGAAGCGGTATACATGGCGAGCCGCATCGTGATCATCACCTCGCACCCCGGGCGCATCAAGCACGTGATTCCCAACCCGCTGCCTTATCCGCGCGATCCCAATTCGCCCGGATTCGCGGCGCTCGTGGACCAGATCCACGCAGCGATCACTTCGCTCGCGCTCCCCGACGAGCCGCCCGAGGCCCCGGCGGTGCGCGCGACCGAGGCCGTACCGCCGGCGCCGGCTCGCGCACGCGTGGAATCGATTCCGCCCGTGCCGGTCGCCACCATCGTCGGCCTGCTCGAGATCCTGGAGCAGAGCCGCGAAACGATCGACGTGTTCGACCTTTCGGCGCGCATCGGCAAGGAGTTCGGCGAGACCATCGGCATCGTCAAGGCCGCCGAGATGCTGGACCTGGTCGACACGCCCAAGGACGACGTGATCATGACGCAGCTCGGCTGGTACTTCCTGGCCGCGCCGCAGGCTGCGCGCAGGACGTTGTTCAAGCAGGCGATCATGAAGCTGAGGCTGTTCCAGATCCTCGACCAGCGCCTCGAGGAAGCGCCCGAGCATCGCGTCGACGCGCAAGACATTCGCGAGGAGCTCGCGACGCTGCTGCCCTACGACCAGCCCACGAAGCTGTTCGAGACCCTGATCACCTGGGGACGCTACGCGGAGATGTTCGACTACGACGAGAAAAGCGACGCGGTAACCTTGCAGAACGTCGAGCCGCCGGACCAGGATGCGCCCGACGACGAATGACCGATCCTGTCCATGACCGCACCGATCGGTGAGCTGATCAAGCAGGACGACGTGCTGCTCGACGTCGATGCGGCCACGCGCGAGGACCTGCTGTCGCGCGCCGCGGCGTTCATCGCCGCGCGCCATGGCCTGTCGGCGCCTGCCGTGCGTGACGCGCTGACCGCTCGCGAGCGGCTGGGGTCCACGGCGCTGGGTCATGGCGTCGCGCTGCCGCACGCGCGCATGCAGGGCCTGCGCAAGCCGGTCGCGGCGTTTCTGCGCACGCGCGCGCCGATCGCGTACGACGCGCCCGATGGCCGACCCGTCAGCCAGTTCCTGGTGCTGCTCGTTCCCGCGGAGGCGCGCGAGCATCACCTGGAATTGATGGGCTGCGCCGCATGCCAGTTCGCTGACCGCGACTTCCGCGTTCGACTCAAGTCCGCCGCGAATTCATCGGCGGTGGCGGACCTCTTCGACTACCTGCCCGACGCGCCAGCCTGACGGCCTCGACCGCTGGGTCGCGGCGCGCAGCAGGTCACGATCGCGACTGACGCTGTGTGTTGCGTGGCGCGAGCTGAATCGACACGTTCACCGGCTTGCCTTGCCGCATCAGCGCGAGCGTCACCCGATCGCCCACGCGCTTGCCATCGAGCGCCCGATCGATCGATTCGGCGCTGTCGATGGGCGTCTCGTCGATGCGCTGCAGGACGTCACCGGGGATCAGCGTGCCGTCGCGCTTGATCTGCGACGCGACGATTCCCGCCTGCGCCGCCGGCGAGCCGGGCTCGACGCGCAGGATCAGCGCGCCCGCGATACCGGTGCGCTCGGTGAACACGGTGCTCACGCGATCGAGGACGCCGATGCCGAGGCTCGGCACGTCGTAACGGCCGTACGCGATCAGCTCGGGCACCACGCGGTTGATCGTGTCGATCGGCACCGCGAAGCCGATACCCGCGCTCGCGCCCGACGGACTGTAGATCGCCGTGTTCATCCCGATGAGGCGGCCTGCGCTGTCGAGAAGCGGACCGCCGGAGTTGCCGGGGTTGATCGCGGCGTCGATCTGCACCAGGCCGAAGATCGAGCGTCCTTCGCCTGCGATGGAGCGATCGAGCGCGGAGATGAGGCCGGAGGTGAGCGTGTGATCGAGCCCGAACGGATTGCCGATGGCAAACACCTGCTGTCCGACCTGCAGGTCGCGACTGGTGCCGATGGCGATCGGCGATGGCAGGCGCTCCTTCACGTCGATCTTGAGCACCGCGATGTCGTGCTCCGGGCTGGCACCGACCAGCCGCGCCGAGAACGAGCGCTGATCGGAGAGCTTGACCTGTGCGCCGCGGGCGCCCGAGATCACGTGATAGTTGGTGACCACGTGCCCCTGTTCATCCCACAGGAAGCCGGACCCCGTGCCGCTCGGCACATCGCGCGCATTGAGTCCGAACAGGTCGACGACGCGTTCGACCGTCGTGATGTAGACCACCGACGGCCGCGCGCGCTTGAACAGGTCGATGGTCGCGCTTTCGGCGGCAGTGAGCGGGCCGCGCGGCGTGACCGGACGCGGATGGGCGGACTTGGCTTGGGCGAACGCGTCGACGGACAGCGCGCACGCAACGACGGTTAAGGCCACTACGGCCAAGAACCTTTGGAACAGGGAGGACGCGGAGGACACGGAGAAACCTCTACGACATGCTGCGTTTGGACTCGCTCATGTCGCTTTGCGACATGCAGTCTCGGCAAATGTTCGAAATGGCCATCCAGCTCGATTCGATGGTTGGCGCACGATGCTTCGAGTCGCTCTCGGTGTTTCGTGCCTTGAGCGCGCGATCGACGCCGAGCCGCCGCAAGTCGATCGCACAAACATCATCCGGCCCAAAGTATCGTGCGACGCGCGCCGTCGCGCGCTTGATCTGCGAGGCCTGCCGCGTCGCGAAACTTGGGCCGTTGTCAAAACGGTATATCGTCGTCGAAATCGTCGACGTTCTTCTTCGCCCCGCCGCCGCTCGGGCGCGGCGCACCGCCACTACCGGTACCTGCAGCGCTGCCGCCGCCCGACGATTCGCGCCGCGATCCACCGCCGGCGCTTGGCGCATTGGCGAATTCGGCATCGCCGCCACCGCCATCGCGGCCTCCGCCGATCAACTGCATGCGGTCGGCGACGATCTCGGTGGAATACTTCTCCACCCCGTCCTTGTCGGTGTACTTGCGCGTCTGCAGACGGCCCTCGATGTACACCGAGCGACCCTTCTTCAGGTACTCACCGGCGATCTCGGCTTGTCGACCGAACAGCACGACGCGGTGCCACTCGGTGCGCTCCTGCTTTTCGCCGCTCTTGTCCTTCCACTGCTCGCTGGTGGCGATGTTGAGGTTGGTCACGGCATCGCCGCCGGTGGTGTAGCGCGTTTCCGGATCGCGCCCGAGGTTGCCGAGCAGGATCACCTTGTTGACCGAGGCCATTTACGTCCTCCCCATCGAGAGTTGCGTTGAGTAGTCGGGCGGCGCAGCCATGGTCGCGCCCACGCCCAGCCAGATCATGGTCAGCACGACACCGAAGGCGAACACGGCGATCCCGCCTTCGTGCTGCGCGAGCCAGCCGCCGGCTGCTGCGCCGGCGAACGTGCCGAGGAACTGCACGCTCGAGTAGATGCCCACCGCGGTGCCCTTCATGTCGCGCGGCGCGTAGCGCGATACCAGCGCGGGCAGCGTCGCTTCGAGCAGGTTGAATGCCGTGAAGAACAGTATGAGCCCTGCGACCAGCCCGGCGATGGTGTGCTGCGACATCCCGAGCACGACCTGGGCGATCAGCAGCAGCGCCACCGCGCCGAGGAAGATCGGCTTGCCGCGTCCGGGCCGATCCGATTGGCGCACGAAGGGCCACATCAGGGCCACGCTCGCGACGAGCACCGGGAGGTAGACCTTCCAGTGCGACGCCTCGGCGATGCCGTTGTCGCGCAGCGCGAACGGGATCTCGATGAACAGCGACATGAGCAGCGCATGCAGCGCGAAGATGCCGTAGTTGAGGCGCAGGAGCTGACGATCGGAAAGCACGCGCGCGAAGGCGTTCTCTACCGGCGGAGGAACCTTTTCGTGGCCCGCCGGGATCACCGCGCGCACGATCAGCGTGGCGGCGAGCGCCAGCACGCCGGTCAACGCGAAGATGCCCGGCACCCCGATTGCCGCGCTCAGCGCGGGCCCCGCAACGAGCGACAGCGCGAACGTGGCGAAGATGGTCATCCCGATCACCGCCATAGTGCGCGTGCGAACGACGTCGCGCGTCGTATCCGCCGCCAGCGCCAGCACGGCGGCCGAGATCGCGCCAGCGCCCTGCAGCGTGCGGCCCGCGATGATCCAGTAAATATCACCCGCCGCCGCGGCCACGAAGCTGCCGAGCGCGAAGATCACCAGGCCACTGTAAATCACCGGCTTGCGTCCCCATCTATCCGAGACCCAGCCGAAAGGGATCTGGAGGATGGCTTGCGTGAGGCCGTAGGCGCCCAGCGCGATGCCGACCAGCGTCTTGTTGCGTCCTCCCGGAAGCGCGTCGGCGTAGAGCGCGAACACCGGGAGGATGATGAACATGCCCAGCATGCGCAAGCCGAAGATCGACGCGAGACCCGCGGTCGCGCGACGCTCGTCGGCCGTCATCCGCACCGAGGGTGCGCGCGGTGCGGCCTTGAACATGGGATCAATGAAGGGGGACGGTGTAAGGCGCGAAACACAATATACTAACAGGTTGCCCGCGTCGCGCTTTAAGCCTTGCGGCTTAGGCGAGATGCGGTATTGCAACGGCGGCGGCAGCGCGCGAACGGCAAGTCGATGCGACGAACCGGATCGTGGCGCCGCGACGCAAACAACGATGACCCGTTTCGACTGTCGCGCACGAGCGCCGAAGACGGCGCGCGCAGCCCGGCGACCGAAGCGGATCCTCCGACGCGGACAGGCACCGTGGCATTCGCGTAACGCAAAACAGGGTTTTCCTTGCAGCTCATGGATTTCATCCGCATCCGCGGCGCACGCACGCACAACCTCAAGAACCTCAATCTCGACCTGCCGCGCCAGCGGCTGATCGTGATCACCGGGCTCTCGGGCTCGGGCAAGAGCTCGCTCGCCTTCGACACGCTGTACGCGGAGGGCCAGCGTCGCTACGTCGAGTCGCTGTCGGCGTACGCGCGCCAGTTCCTGCAGTTGATGGAAAAGCCCGACGTCGATCTGATCGAAGGACTCTCGCCGGCGATCTCCATCGAGCAGAAGGCGACCTCCCACAACCCGCGCTCGACCGTCGGCACGGTCACCAGATCCACGACTACCTGCGCCTGCTTTACGCGCGCGTGGGCGATCCGTACTGCATCAACCATCCCGAGCAGAAGCTCGCGTCGATGACCATCTCGCAAATGGTCGACGCGACGCTCGCGCTGCGCACGCATCCCGACGAGGATCCGCGCCTGATGATCCTCGCGCCGGTGGTGGTCAATCGCAAGGGCGAGCAGCACGAGTTGCTGATCGAGCTGCGCGCCAAGGGCTTCGTGCGCGTTCGCGTCGACGGCACGGTCCACGAGATCGACGCGGTGCCCAAGCTCAACAAGAACACCAAGCACACCATCGAAGTGGTGGTCGACCGGCTCAAGGTGCGCGAGGAGTTCAAGCAACGGCTCGCCGAATCGTACGAGACGGCGCTGCGTCACGGCGACGGTCGCGCCATCGCCGTGGAAATGGACAGTGGCCGGGAGCACCTTTTCTCCGCGAAGTTCGCCTGCCCCATCTGCAACTACTCGCTCTCCGAGCTCGAGCCGCGCCTGTTTTCGTTCAACAACCCGGTGGGCGCATGCCCGCGCTGCGACGGGCTCGGCTCGATCACGTTCTTCGACCCCAAGCGCGTGGTCGCGTTTCCGCAACTGTCGCTCGCATCGGGCGCGATCAAGGGCTGGGATCGACGCAACCAGTTCTATTTCCAGCTCGTCCAGAGCCTTGCCAAGCACGTCGGGTTCGAGGTCGAGAAGGCCTTCGAGAAGCTGCCCGAGCGGGTGCAGAACATCGTGCTGTACGGATCGGGTGACGAGAAGATCGCCTTCACCTATCTCTCCGATCGCGGCCGGCCGGTGGTCCGCGAGCACAGCTTCGAGGGCATCATCCCGAACCTGGAGCGCCGCTACCGCGAGACCGACAGCGCGATGGTGCGCGAGGAGCTCGCGAAGTACCTGAACAACAAGCCGTGCCCCGAATGCGGAGGCACGCGCTTGCGCCGTGAAGCACGCCAGGTGAAGGTTGGGGAAAACGACCACGCGCGAGCGATCTTCGAGGTCTCCGCGTGGCCGTTGAAGGAAGCGCGTGCGTTTTTCTCGGCGATGCGGCTGCCCGGCCACAAGGCCGCAATCGCCGACAAGATCGTCAAGGAGATCGTGTCGCGCCTGGAATTCCTCAACAACGTCGGGCTCGACTACCTTTCGCTCGACCGCTCGGCCGAGACGTTGTCCGGCGGTGAGGCGCAACGCATTCGCCTGGCCTCGCAAATCGGATCGGGTCTCACCGGCGTGATGTACGTGCTCGACGAGCCTTCGATCGGCCTGCACCAGCGCGACAACGATCGCCTGCTCACCACGCTCAAGCATCTGCGCGACCTGGGCAACAGTGTGATCGTGGTCGAGCACGACGAGGACGCGATTCTGTCGGCCGATTACGTGGTCGACATGGGCCCGGGTGCGGGAGAGCACGGCGGCCAGGTCGTCGCGCAGGGTACGCCGGAGGATATTCGTCACGCACCGCACTCGCTGACCGGGCAATACCTCGCGGGCCATCGCCAGATTCCGGTTCCGGCGCGTCGCCATCGCGGCGCGTCCGACAAGCAGCTCGTCATCACCGGTGCGCGCGGGAACAATCTCAAGGACGTCACGCTGAAGCTGCCCGTGGGGTTGTTCGTATGCGTGACCGGCGTGTCCGGCTCCGGCAAGTCGACGCTCATCAACGACACGCTCTACCACGCGGTCGCGCGCCATCTCTACGACAGCGCGGAAGAGCCGGCGCCGTACGCCGACATCGAGGGCCTCGAGCATTTCGACAAGGTGATCAGTGTCGACCAGAGCCCGATCGGTCGCACGCCGCGCAGCAATCCCGCGACCTACACGGCGCTGTTCACGCCCATCCGCGAGCTGTTCGCGCAGGTGAAGGAAGCGCGTGAGCGCGGATACGGGCCGGGGCGCTTTTCGTTCAACGTCAAGGGGGGTCGCTGCGAAGCCTGTCAGGGCGATGGACTGATCAAGGTCGAGATGCACTTCCTGCCCGACGTCTATGTTCCGTGCGACGTGTGCCACGGCCAGCGCTACAACCGCGAGACGCTGGAGATTCGCTACAAGGGCCGCAACATCCACGAAGTGCTGTCGATGACCGTCGAGCAGGCGTATGCGTTCTTCGAGCCGGTGCCGGCGGTCGCGCGCAAGTTGCAGACGCTGCTCGACGTGGGATTGGGCTATATCACGCTGGGACAATCGGCCACGACGCTATCGGGCGGCGAGGCGCAGCGCGTGAAGCTGGCGCTCGAACTGTCCAAGCGCGACACCGGCCGCACGCTGTACATCCTCGACGAGCCCACGACCGGCCTGCACTTCCACGACATCGAGATGCTGCTGACCGTGCTGCATCGCCTGCGCGATCACGGCAACACGGTGGTGGTGATCGAGCACAATCTCGACGTGATCAAGACCGCGGACTGGATCGTCGACCTCGGTCCGGAGGGTGGCGCAGGCGGCGGGCGCATCATCGTCGAGGGAACGCCCGAGGAGGTTGCCGAATCGACGGACAGCTACACGGCGCAATACCTGCAATCGGTCCTGACGCCGGCCGCGACTTCGAACACGCGGACTCGCGGAGCCAGCGCGCCAGCGGGACGCAGCCGGCGCAAGGCATCCGGCGACGTGCTCGCATGAGCGCACGGGCGGCGGAGCACGATATCGTCGTCAGGCGCCCGGATCCTGCCCGTATCGAGGAGGAAGCGCTGGCAGCGATGCGCGTGCAGCGCGCTGCGATGCGCCATGCGCTGCCCGGATTGCGCGAGCCGCATTCCGCGGCTCGGGATCGCGAATGGATCCGCGGTGTCTTCGCCCGCCATTCGGTATGGCTGGCGTGCGTCGGCTCCGACGTGGTCGGCATCGCCAGCCGTCACGGCGATTGGCTCCACCAGCTCTATGTCGCGCCGGGCTACATGGGCCGGGGAATCGGACAGCGACTGCTCGATCGCGCGCTCGCCGAGCAGCCCGCGCTGCAGCTATGGACGTTCAGTCGTAACGAAGGTGCGCGACGCTTCTATGAGCGCAATGGTTTTGTCGCGGTCGAATTCGGCGACGGCTCGGGCAACGAGGAGTGCGAGGCAGACGTGCGCTATGTCAAGGGTCCGCTCGCATCAGCCGCACCGTCGCGCGAGAAATAGCTCGCGTCGCGACAACGCCAGGATAGCCTTGCCGCAATGAAAGTTACGGTTCTGCCGCATGCGACTGGTCGTTCGTGGCCATGTCGGCCGCAGCCGGCGGCGGGGCAGCCACGGTGATCGCCGCCAGGATGCCCTCGAGCAATTGCGTCGGCGACGGCGGGCAGCCGGCGATCTCGACGTTCACCGGAATCACGTTCGCTAGCTTGCCGAGAGAAGCGTAGCTCGCGCCGAAGATTCCACCGGTGCAGGCGCAGGTGCCGGCTGCCACGACCAGTTTCGGATCGGGCGTCGCTTCGTAAGTGCGCTGGAGAGCGATCGCCATGTGCTTCGACACCGGACCTGTGACCAACAGCACGTCGGCGTGACGCGGACTTGCGACGAACCGGATGCCGAGCCCCTCGAGGTTGTAGTAAGGATTGCCGAGCGCGTGCACCTCGAGCTCGCAGCCGTTGCATGACCCGGCATCGACGTGCCGTATGGTGAGCGCACGTCCAAGCGTTGACAGGATGCGCGCCTGCAGCGATGCGACCACGACATCGTCGGGCGCGGGCACCGGAGCCTCCTCGCTCACGAGGCCGGTGCGAAGGATTTGTCGGAGCTGCGTGAGCATGTGACGTCTGGAAGAGTAGTGTTGGGTGTGAGGTGTGAGCGTGCTCGGCCCTCGATCCGGACGGAATCGTCAGGACGAAACGGTCGGCCGCCGCGCCCGCTGCGCAGCACAGGTGGGCGCGCCCAAACCTGACAGCCAAAACCTGGCACCGGTTCTGGCTTCAGAGATCATGCCCGCTGTAGCTCAGGTTGAACGACTTGTTGATCAGCGGAAAGTCGGGAACGATGTTGCCGATCACGGCATGCTCGAGCACCGGCCAGTTCTGCCATGACACGTCGTGCGGGTGGCAACGCCGCACGACACCGCCAGGTCCTGCCTCCAGCGCGATGAACACCGGCCCGCGCCAGCTCTCGACATAGCCGATGCCGAGCGTGTACGCCGGCGGATGCTGCAGCGGCACGCTCGTCGCGCCGAGCGGCAGGTTGGCAAGCAACACGCGGCAAAGGCGCAGCGACTCGAACAGCTCGTCGAAGCGCACCGCCGTGCGCGCCGCGACGTCGCCTTCGTTGCGCGTCGCGATGCGCACGTTGAGCTCGCCATAGGGCGGCGTGGGGTGGTCGATGCGCGCATCGCGCGCGCGCCCGCTTGCCCGACCGGCCAGGCCGTCGAGCCCCAACTGGCGCGCGAGCGCCGGCGTCACGATGCCGCAATTGCGGAAGCGGTCCTGCACGCCGGCGTGCTCGTCGTAGATGTCGCGCAGGCGCTCCACTTCCTGCTGGAGCGCGTCGCACTGAACCGCCATGTCGCCAAGCGCCGCGGCACTCGGATCGCTCGCGATGCCGCCGGGCGCGATCGCGTCCATCAGCATTCGATGGCCGAATGCGCGGTGGTTCACGCGCAGCACGTCTTCCTTGAGCCGCGAGAACTGGGCGAGGCCGAAGGCGAACCCCGCATCGTTGCCGAGATAGCCCAGATCGCCGAGGTGGTTCGCGATGCGCTCGCGCTCCAGACACAGCGCGCGCAGCGCGAGTGCCCGCGGCGGAACGCTCGCCCGCACCAGCGCTTCGATCGCCTGTGCGTAGGCCCACGCATAGGCGACCGTCGCGTCGCCGGACACGCGACCGGCGAGCCGGTACGCCTGGTTCACGGTCATCGATTCGAAGCGCTTCTCGATGCCCTTGTGCACGTAGCTCAAGCGCTCCTCGAGGCGCAGGACCTTCTCGCCCACGACCTGGAAGCGGAAGTGCCCCGGTTCGATGATGCCCGCATGCACCGGGCCCACCGCGATGTCGTGGACGCCTTCGCCTTCGACTCGCACGAACTCGTAGCTCTCGACACCGGGCTGCCACTTCGGCGACACGGTGAAATCGCGGCGCAACGGAAACTGGTCGATCGGCCATGCGGCTTGCCACAGCCACGGACGCTGATCCTCGCCGTCCCACGGGATGCCGACCAGATCGAAGGTCGCGCGCTGCATGCGTCCCGCGGCGGGGAAGAACGCGGACAGGTCGGGCACCGATGCGGTCTCGCTCGCGAGATCGTGCTCGAGAATCGTCATGCCGTCGCGGTCGATGAGCGCGACGCGCAGCAGGAGTCCTCGATCGCGGTCGCGCTCGTCGCTGCCCCAGATCGCGCACAGGTCCGCACCTTGCTCGGTTGCGAGCTTCGCCGCGGTCAGCAGCAGTGTCGCATTCACGCTTCCGCGCACCGTCGGCAGCGGAGCCGCGACGCGGGCAGGCGAGATGCCGAGGGGGGAGAGGTTCATGCGCGAATGCCGTGCGAGGTGTTATGGGCGATAGGGGATAGGCGATAGGCGATGGGCGAGAGGCGATAGGAAATGGGCGATAGCAAATGGGCCTCTGCGCGCGTCACTCGACGACGCGCCCAGGCTGGTGTTTCACGACCGCCCTGGTCCGCTCGCAATGCGGAGAAGTTCGAAGTGATCATGATTCTCACCGACACTTGCACGGAACCGTCGCAATCGCGATCATCCGATCAACCTCGCCGCCTCGCGATACCACGCCACCAGCTGCGGCGGAATCCACAGTCCCAGCATGAGCACGATGGCCAGGTGCAGGAACACCGGCAGCATCGCGGGACGCTCGGGAAGTCGCTTGCCGGTCGGCAGGCCGAAGACCATCGGCTGCACCTTGGAAAACATCGCGGCGAACGCGACGCCGAGCGCGCCGAGCAACAGCGGCGTCGCCCACGGCTGCTCGCGCATCGCGGTGGTGAGGATCAGGAACTCGCTCGCGAATACGCCGAACGGAGGCATGCCGAGGATCGCGAGCGCGCCAAGGGCAAGCCCCCACCCGATCAGCGGGCTCAACGCGATCAGGCCGCGGATCCCGTCGATCAGCTGGGTACCCGTCTTCTGGGCCGCGTGACCGACCGTGAAAAAGATTGCCGACTTGGTGAGCGAATGCACCGTCATATGCAACAGTCCGGCGAAGTTCGCGATCGGACCCCCCATGCCGAAAGCGACCGTGATGATCCCCATGTGCTCGATCGACGAATACGAGAACAGGCGCTTCACGTCTTTCTGGCGCAACAGCGAAAAGGTGGCGACCAGCACCGACACCAGTCCGAACCCGACCAGCAGGCGCCCGGGCAGACCGTTCTGCAAAGCCCCGTCGGCAAGCACCTTGC
>DATKLH010000299.1:0-2507 GCA_035542515.1 Casimicrobiaceae bacterium | reverse complement strand
GTGCGCGCCCGCAGCCTCGGTTGGCTTGCTGTAGCGACACACGACTTCGTCGAGTGTTTCCGCCTGCGCGGCGGCGTTGAGCAGCAGCACGCGGCGCACCTCGGGCTCCGCGAGCACTGCCGTCTGCTCCTCGACGCGGCGATCGCGTTGTCCCATGCCGACCGTGTCGATGAGGACGAGATGCTTGCCGCGCGCGGCCTGCAAAGCCTGACGAAGGTCGGCGCGGTCGGCGACGGCCTGCACCGACACGCCGAGGATGCGCGCGTAGATGCGCAGTTGATCGTGTCCGCCGACGCGATAGGTGTCGGTGGTCAGCAAAGCGAGGCTGGCCGCGCCGTAGCGCACCGCGCAGCGCGCAGCGAGCTTCGCAGTGGTCGTGGTCTTGCCTACGCCGGTGGGGCCGACGAGCGCATACACGCCGCCGCGCGTGATCAGATCCTGTTCCGGATCGACGCAACCGAGGCTTCGCGCGAGCGCATCGGTGACCCAGTGGTTCGCCCGCGCGGGGCTGAAATCATCGGGGATGCGCTGCACCAGCGGCCGTGCGAGCGCCGGGCTGTAGCCGGCCTGCAGCAGCTCGCGCAAGGCACGCGCGCGCAGCGGGCTGCGCTTGAGCGCGTCGGTCAGCGTGAGCTGCTCGATCTGTTCGGTGAGCAGGCGACGCATCGCGGCGACTTCGTCCGCGAGGCGATCGCCGAGCGAGGGCTCCGATGCGGCCGGAGGCGGCGCGATCGGCGCAACGCTCGGCGGCGCAACAGCCACCGCGGGTTGTGCTTCGTGCGCAGGCGCATTCGCATTGGCGCCACGTGTCGCTTGCGCACTCAGCGTGACGTGTACACCGTCATCGCTCGATGGCGGCTGCGGCGTCGCGGCTCCTTCGGCGGCAGCGCCGCGTTGCGCATTCGGGGCACGCTCGTCGAGCAACCCCGCGATCGCATCCTGCGACACGGCGGTGATTTCGATGCCCGCCGACGTTGCACGGTTGGACACGATGATCGCGTCGGGTCCAAAGACGTTCCGCACCTGTTCGAGCACCGCGCGCGATGTCTCGCCGACAAACCTGCGCAACTTCATGACCTGCCTCCTACGGTGGCGCGCACACGAATCGTGCGGCCTTCGGGAATTTCGCTATGCGCGAGCACCTTGAGCATCGGAGCACCACGCCTCACCAGCCGGGCGAGCGGCGCGCGCAAGCGGTCGGCCACCAGCAGCACCGGTGGTTCGCCGCGCGAGTCCGCGTCCTGCACCAGCCGGCCGAGCTCGCGCGCGAGCATCGTCGCGAGCTCCGGCTCGATACCGCCCTCGGTATTGGTTCCTGTCATGACCTGCTGCAGCACGCGTTCGAGCTCGGGTTCGAGCGTGAACACGGCAAGCTCGGTCGCGTTGCCGAAAACCTGTTGGGTGATCGCGCGTCCCAGCATCACGCGCACTGCGGAGGTCAGCTCGCCTGCGTCCTGCGTGCGTGGGGCGTGATCGGCAAGCGTTTCGAGAATGGTGCGCAGATCGCGCAGATGCACGCCTTCGTCGAGCAGGTTCTGCAGCACGCGTTGCACGGTCGCGAGCGGCAGCAGCTTGGGTGTCACGTCGTCGACCAGCTTGGGCACGGACTTGGCGATCTGATCGAGCAGTCCCTGCACTTCCTGGCGGCCGAGCAGCGCAGCCGCCTGTGCATGCACCACCGTCGACAGATGCGTCGCGATCACCGAGCCGGGATCCACGACGGTGTAGCCGAACGCCTGCGCGGAATCGCGTTGCGCGGCTTCGATCCACTGCGCTGGCAGCCCGAACGCGGGATCGCGCGTGGCAATGCCCGGCAGCTTGCCGGTTGCGCGGCCGGGATCGATCGCGAGGTACATGCCGGGACGGCATTCGCCTTGCGCAAGCGGCACGCCCTTGAGCGTGACGACATAGGCACCAGGCGCGAGATCGAGGTTGTCGCGGATGTGCACCGGCGGAGGCAGGAAGCCGACGTCCTGTGCGAACTTGCGTCGGATGGCCTTCACGCGACGCAGAAGCTCGCCGTCCTGACCGGTGTCGACGAGCGGAATGAGCCGATAGCCGACTTCGAGGCCCAGCACATCCACCGGTTGCACGTCTTCCCAGGTCACTTCACGCTGTTCCGGCGCGATGATCGGCGCGGCGGTCGCGACCGGCGCTTCGACCGGTGCCGCTTTGCGTTTGAGAAGCAATCGAGCAGCCGAACCCAGCCCGGCGGAAAGAAGGAGGAACGCCACGTGCGGCATGCCGGGAACGAGTCCGACGATGCCCAGCACGACGGCGGCGATGACCAGTGCCTGCGGCTGCGCGGTGAGCTGCGAGATCAGTTGCGTGCCGGTCTGCTCGCCCTTGCCCACGCGGCTCACCACGAGGCCCGCGGCCGTGGAGATGACGAGCGCCGGAATCTGCGCGACCAGACCATCGCCGATGGCGAGCAATACGTAGTTGTCCGCCGCCGCGCTGATCGACATGTCGTGCTGCAGAACGCCGATTGCGAGACCGCCGACGAT
>DATKLH010000298.1:0-7633 GCA_035542515.1 Casimicrobiaceae bacterium | reverse complement strand
TATGCGCCGCCGCCGGAACCGACATAGCATCCCGTGCGGTCGTTGAATGCCGTTGCCGCTTGCGGATCGAGCGTGTCGCGGAACGATGCGAGGCGCGCGCTGTCGGCCGCCTGGCTTCCCGCGTAGATGCCCAGTAGATCGGTGCGGCGGATGAACTTGTGCAGCTTTCGATCTTCGACGAGCTTGCGCGGGTTGTAGTCGGGCACCTCGGCGGCGCAGCGCGTCGGCCACGTCGAAGCGTCCCACTGCTCGATGGGTCGGATCGAGGAAGCGCCCGCGCGCACCGCCGCGAGAATGTCGCGCGGGTGCATGCCGGAGGCGCACACCGCGCCACTGCCGGTGATGAAGATCCTTTCGCGCTTCACCGTCTTCACCTTTACCGACCGCCCGCGCGGCCGTCGACTTCCTCGGCGTTGCGCATGACGATGCAGCTGTTCGAGCCGCCGAATCCGAACGAATTGGAAAGCGCGAGGCGCACGCGCTGCCTGCGCGGCTGACCCAGCACCAGGTTCAGTTCGCAATCCGGATCGGCTTCGCGATAGTTCGCATTGATCGGCATCTCGCCGCGCGCGATCGCCAGTGCGCACACCACGCCCTCGACCGCGCCGGCGGCCGCGATGAGGTGACCCATCGAGCTCTTGGTGGAGCTCACCGAGACCTCGCCGACGCGTTCGCCGAACACGGCATGGATCGCGGCACTTTCGCTGCGATCGTTCATCGGGGTGGAGGTGCCGTGCGCGTTGATGTAATCGACGTCGGCTGGCGTTGCACGTGCATCCCGGAGGGCCGCGCGCATCGACTGGATCGGTCCATCGCCGTCGGGCGGCGAGTCGGTGATGCGGTATGACGACAGCGAATTGCCGTCGCCTGCGAGCTCCGCGTAGATGCGCGCGCCGCGCGACCGCGCAGCTTCCCATTCCTCGAGCACGAGGAACCCGGCACCTTCGCCGAGCACGAAGCCGTTGCGCGTGGCATCGAAGGGACGGCTCGCGCGTTGCGGCGTGTCGTTGTCCGCCGACACCGCGGAGAGCAGGCAGAACCCGGCCAGGCCGACCGGGCTGATCATCGAATCGAACCCGCCGGTGAGCGCGGCATCGATCACGCCGCGGCGAATCAGCTTCAGGGCTGTGCCGATCGCCTGGCCGCCCGACGCGCATGCGGTATGGACCGAGGTTGCATAACCGGCAATGCCGAAGCGGCGTGCGAGCAGCGATACGCCGGCGGTCGACTGGCTGCGGCAGAACACGAGTGGATCGTTCGCGCCCGGATCCTCACCCAGGCGATTCGGATCGATCTCGCCGGTGGCCGCGGCATTGTCGTGCAGGGCAGCGAGGTCTGTGAAATCCACTCCCATCATGCCCGTTCCGACCGCGCAGCCCCAGCGCGTCGCCGTATCGGGCGTGGGCGCGATGCCCGCATCCGCGAAAGCCTGCTCGGCTGCAGCGAGCGCGAAGCGATGCGATCGGTTGGCGAACTTGAGCAGTTTCCGCTCGGCATGCAACGCACCGTCACTGAAACCCTTGACCTCGGCGGCGATGCGCGTCGAAAAGCCGCGCGCATCGAACAGCGTGATCGGCGCCACGCCGCTGCGCCCCGCGAGCAGCGAAGACCAGGTCGACGCGACATCGTTGCCCACCGGCGTGACCACGCCGATGCCGGTGACAGCGACGCGGCGAGGCTTTGAAGATTCTCGTGGGGTCACGGTTACGAGGAAACGTCGTGGGTTCCTGGTTCTTGGTCGTTAGTGTGCAGGGCGAAGACAGCGTGCGGAGCTGCGACAGCGAGCGATTGCCGGCTTGCAGGAAATGCCACGCGTCGCGACGCTTTGCCTCCGGGCACGCTGACAACCAAAAACCAGGAAGCAGGAATGTAGTTCAGGGTATTCCTCACGGCGCCGCCAGCTCGAGCCGTGCCGTGGCGACCTGCTTGCCGTCCACGCTTGCCGAAAGCATGGCGCGTGCAACGCCTTTTTCCGGGCGATTCTGCACGACGTCGATGTCGACCGATTGTCCCGGCTCGATCCACGATCGCATCTTCACGTGCGTGACGCGCTCGGGCAACGGCTGGTTGCCGTGTGCCCAGGGTGCCTCGCTCGCGAGATCGAGCGCGAGACCGATCTCGGTATCGAGCAGGAGCGTGGCGGGAAACACCGGCCGGCGCGGAAAGTGGTCGTGGAAGAACGCTGCATCGCTCGGCACCTGCAGGGTCGCGCGCAAACGTTCGCCGCGCACATTCTCGACCACGTCGACCTTCATGGGCTGTACGCCGCGGAAGCGTCCTGGCTGCGCACCCGCGCCGCGCAGCAATGCAAGCCGTTCGCGCAAAACCTGCGGGTCGTCGAAGTCGCCCACCGGCATCATCGGACCGAGGCAGTCGATGAGCTCGCTGATCAGATGACCGTCGACGCTCGCATGTCCGCTGTACGCGACCGCTTCGTCGTCGCAGCTATCGATGTTCACATGCAACTCGAGCGTGCGACCGGGAATCGCATCGCCCAGGAAGCGCGTCTGCGTCGCCAGTGCCGCAACCGGCCGACCGCGGAACTGGATCCAGTCCATCGACACCCACGCAGCGAGTTGACCGACGGCCTCGGCGACCAGGCACGAGGAGAAACGTCCCGCGTGCGGCGGCACGTAAAAGCGTCCCCGCGCGGAGCGGCCCGGCACCCACTCGTCGATGCGATCGACGAAGGAATACGCGGCGAAATGGTCGTCGTCGGTCACTTGTGCCCACGGACAGCGTCGGTCGCGCGCAATGAGGGGTCCAATGTCGTCCGCGCCAAGGGCATCGGCTTCCCGTGGAGTCCATCCTCGCGAACGCGGGGCGGGGACGACGATGAAAATGGTGTCATGGTCGGTGCATCGCCGGTTCGCGACCTACGCCGGCGCCGCTTCCTTCTGCGCGCGCACCACGAGCTTGCAGAACGTTTCCGGCGTGAACAGGCGCGGGATGTCCGCGACCTTCATCGGCGTCTTGAAACGCTCGGCGGGAACCTCGCTGAGATAAGACTTGAGCTGCGCAAGGCCACGCTCGGTGACGATGCCCTTCTGCTCGAACTCGGACTCGGGCAGGTCGCCGCGTGCATTCTCGACGATCTTGCCGCGCGGGATCTTGATCTTGAAGGCGCGCTCGAGGCGGAACACCATGTCGAGGAAGTCGATCGACTCGGCGTCGAGGCCCTCGATGAGCGATACATCGGGCTTGATGTCGTCGACCTCACAGCCGAGCGCGTCGGCGATCGTCTCGGCCACCTTGGGGTAGACCGCCATGATTTCTTCCTTGGTCACTTCCAGTTCTGCCATCGTTGGTCTCCGCTTGCGGGTACGGCGCTTTCGAAATGGGGGTCGGGGGTTAGGAGCTAGGGGTTAGTGTGCCTTCGATGCTTCGCAGAGCAATCGCGCTGCACCAATTCGTGCGAATGTAGCAGTCGACCGCACGCCAGCCCCCACCCCCTATTCCCGCCAGGCTTTGGATTCATTCCATCTTGAACCCGCCATCCACATGCAGCACCTGGCCGGTGATGTACGCCGAGTACGCCGACGCGAGGAACCACACCGCGTAGGCCACCTCGTGGGGTTGACCGAACCGCCGCAGCAGGATACGCGCTTTCACCTCGTCGCCGGCGAGGTCGCGAACGCCCTGCGACATCTCGGTTTCGATCACACCCGGCGCGACCGCATTCACGTTGATCTTGCGTGGCGCCAGCTCCACCGCCAGCGAGCGCGTGAACGCGTCGATGGCGCCCTTGCTCGCAGCATAATTGGTCTGCCCGCGACCACCTTTTTCGCCCGACACCGAGCTCATGTTGACGATGCGGCCGGCCCGCTTGCTGATCATGTGCGGCACCACCGCGCGCGTCACGTTGAAGGTGCCGATGACGTTGGTGTCGATGACGGCCTTCACGTCGTCGTCTTCCATGCCGGCGAGCGGCGCGTCGCGAATGATGCCGGCGTTGTTCACGAGCACGTCGATGCGTCCGGTGCGCTCGACCATGCGCTCGACCGCCGCGCTGCACCCCGCCATGTCGGTCACGTCGACCTGCTCGCCGGTCACCTTGCGATCGGCTGCGCGTGCCGCATCGACGACTTCCTTCGCTGCATCGATGCCGCCGCGGTAGAAGAAGGTCACATCGCTGCCTTCCTCCGCGAACAACTCGACGATCGCCCGGCCGATGCCGCGACTGCCGCCGGTCACCAGCACCGCCTTGCCCGCGAGACCGGAATCGACCATCGACGGCGTCATCCCGAGATGCTGAAGCCGCCGTCGACCACCAGCGTGGCGCCGTTGATCATGCCGGCTTCCGGGAGACACAGCAGGTACACCGCGCCCGCCACGTCCTGCGGCGTGAGCACCGGTCCTGCCGGCGTGCGGTGCGCGAAGTTCGAGAGCAATTCCTCGCGGTTGGGAAAATACGCGAGCGCGTCGGTGTCGACCACGCCCGCGCTCACGACGTTCGCGCGCACGCCCTTGGGTCCAAGCTCCTGTGCGAGCGCGCGCACGACCGCTTCGAGGGCTGCCTTCGATGCGCCGATGAACCCGTAACCGGGCATCGCGCGCTGTGCACCGAGGCTCGACAGCGCGATGATGCGTCCGCCGTCCTTCATCATCGGCAACGCCCGCTGCGCGAGCAGGTTCACCGCGAGCGCATTGGTTTCCATGCACCAGCGCCAATGCTTGAGCCCCATCTCCATCACCGGCTTCAGCACGCCCGATGCGGCGTTGCTGATCACGAAATCGAGCCTGTCGAACTGCTTGCCCAGCTCGACGAACATCTCGTCGACGCTGTCCGGGACCCCGACGCTGCCCTGCACGGCCATCGCGCGACGTCCCTGCTTGCGCAGTTGCTCGCACAGCTCCTCGGCTTCGGCGTGGCTGTTGTAGTAGTTCGCCACCACGTCGCAGCCTTCGCTGCCGAGCTTTTGCGCGATCGCTCGGCCGATGCCGCGCGCGGCCCCGGTCACGAGCGCGACTTTGCCTTCGAGGGCGCGTGCCATGGGTATTTCATCGGGAAGCCGGGGTCGGTCCAATAAGCTGGCGCCGCACCGATGCGCAGCGCGCGGGCCGCGCGATCGCTGACCGAGCCGCGCTGCCTCAAACGCCTTATTGTACCGCGAGGCGCTACTGCATCGTCGCGGCGGCAGGCGGCCTGGACGCCGGGCTGGCCTCCGAACCGGAGGCGCCGTCGGGCGTCGGAATGGATTGATCCGCGGTGATCGAGCGCGGCGGAGCCAGCTCCTGGTGCGCGCGAACCAGGCGTTGCAGCTCGAGCACCCAATGCTTCTTGATGCTGTACCAGACGTCGCCTGCCCACAGGACGTGCGCCTGGGCCTCGAGCGGCAGCTTGGACGGATCGGCCTTGCTGCCCGGACTGAAGTCGTCGAGCCACCGCCGGGTCTGGTCGTCGCGGGCAAGATCGCCTACCGCGGGAACGAAAACGTGGCTGTAGGTGATCGGCAGGGTGACGTTACGTACGTTGGCGCTGCCGTAGCGGCGGAACGCACTGTTTTCTCCGGGGCCTCCGAAGGTCCACGCGATCGGGTCCGCGGTGACGAAGAATCCGGTGAAGTCTTCCACGCTGTTGGGAATCGAATTCAGGCGTCCGATCATGTCCCACTGGTTGGGCAGCAACAATGCCGCGCCGCCGGCGCCGACCACCGAAGCGTACGAGACAGCGACGCCGTGCACGACCGGTACCGTGCGACCGCTGTACGGATCGACGATCGTGTCGCGCCGTTCGAATTCGTGCTTCACCGGATCGTATACCGCGATCGACCGGGTCATCTGTCCATCGAGCTCGCGCAGGACCTTGATCGCCTGGACCCCGCCCTGGCTGTGGCCGACGATCATGGGCCGCAGCCCGCTGTGCTCGTATTCCCACGCGATCATGCCCGCGATCTTCGCGCTGTCGTCGTAGGGTGAATAGGACCAGTCGCCGTTGTAGCGATCGCGGATCTGGTTCTCGGGGTAGCCCATGCGCACCAGGAAGCGGCCGGTGGATTCCATGAGCAAGTGAACCGGATAGATGCCGCCGTGCAGCAGCACGATGCGCGGCGCCGGCGCATTGGCGAGCGTGGTGCTGAGGTCACGCTCGGTGACGTGCTCGGGATCGAGGGCGAGAATACGACTCTCGAGCGCGGGATCCAGTTGCAAGGAACGCAGGACACTTCCGCGGCTCGGTTGGTGGGGCGCTTCGATGGGCGCCTGGGTCGCGCATGCGGCGAGCAGCAGCGCCGCCGCGAGCGCGAGCACGAAGGATGAAGTTCTCGTTTTCATTGCAGTGTACGCAGTCCGTCGAGCACGCCCGACCACAGGCGTGCGACATCGTTGCGAGTGAGTGCTGTAGTGCGATAGGAAAGACCCGCTTCGAGGCGCGGTCCGGAAGTGGTCACTGCGACGACCACCGGTGCGAGCGGACCCGTGGATACACCACGCACGTAAACGGGCGCTTCGCGGTTTTCGCCCGGTTGCCAGAGCGCGTCGATGTTCAATGTGGTCACGCCGGCAGACACCGGATAACCTTTTGCATAGAACGCACAGCGCTGCGCCCGCGTCTGGAAACGCCAGAGCAGCGCATTGACCGGCAGCGCGATCAGGTTCTGCAAAAACAGCTTCTCGCGCTTGATACGTGATGTTTGCACGTTCACTTCACGTGCGAGTTGCGCTACGTCAACTCCTTCAGGGACGGGGTGCGACAAGCGCATCGGACCGAGAAACTGTCCGAACACCTGGCGCGCATCCATTCCGAACTCGGCGCGCAGGTTCATGATGGACGCCACGCCGATCTCGCGGCGGCGCCGCGCCTTGCGCCGCTCCTGCGTCATCGAATCCAGCGCGTGCAGCAGCAACGCGAGCAGCGCGTCGTTGAGGGTGACGCCCCAGCGATGCGCGGCGTCGCGTACCGCGCGGTACTGCACGCCGTCGAGGGTGTAGCGAACGAATTCGTTGCGGCCGTCCTGCGCGTCGGCGAAGAGCGGGCGCACCGAGTGCCGGCAACTGTGCACCAGGTTCGGGAGCCGGTGCAGTGCGCGCAGCATGCGCCCGACGTTGCGCCGAAACAGGCGTTGGTAGGTGGGCGGATACAGGGTCGGCGCGATCGCCGCTGTCGTGTCGCCCTGGTAGCGTGCCGTCAGCGTGGAAAGCAGTACCGCGATGCAATCTCCGCCTGCCACGATGTGGTCGTACGCGATGCCGAGGTAGAAAGCATTGCCGGCCGGAATGGCGAAGAAGCGGAACGGAAGGTACGGCCCGGCATCGGGGAAGCGCGCGTTGAGCTGCCGCTCGATCTCGCAATCGACCTCGTGATCGGCGTCGTTGGTTTCGATCACGGCGAGACTCACCGTCGCTGCGCCCCCACGGTATTCGAAGCGCTTGTGATGCGCGTCGAGCACGAAACCCGTCAGGCCCAGTTCGGTGAGCGTGCGTTCGATCACGCAGGCGAGCTGCTCGCGGTCGAACGGCGCCTGCAACCGGATGGCATGCACTGCGCTGTAGGGGTAGAGCTCGCGCCAGCGCAACATCGCCCGCTGGAACAGGTTGAACTTGCCCCTCATGAGCTTCCCGCTGCGACGCGCGCGAGATCCTGCGCTTCCGTGCACCAGTGCTTCCGGATGCCGTACCAAAGCATCGCCGCGTG
>DATKLH010000297.1:0-15190 GCA_035542515.1 Casimicrobiaceae bacterium | reverse complement strand
CATGCGCCGCCGCCGGCCGCCACCGCGACCCGCTTTCCCACGCCGCGCGCTGGTCTGGTTGCTGCCGGACGAGGCGTTCGACGCCACGGTGAAGTTCCGCCTGCGCTACGATCCGACCGCAACCCGCATTGCGCCGCACGTCACGCTCGTGTTCCCGTTCGAGTCGACGCTCGGCGATGTCCAGATCCAGGCGCACGTCGGTAAGGTCGTGGCGCGCTGGCCGGCGATTCCCGTGCGCTTCGAAGGCTTCGGCCACTTCCACAACGATTGGGTCTACCGCCGCATCACGCGCGGCCATGAAGCCTTGCTCGAGCTGCATGACCGCCTCTACCGCGGTGCGCTTGCGCCGTTCCTGCGCATGGATCTGCCTTACGAGCCGCATCTGACGATCGCACGCGCGTCCATGGAACACGATGTCGATGCGTTGATCGCCACCGCGAAGGCTGCGCTCCCGCGCGCTGACGAGGCGCTGATGAACGCACTCACGCTCTGCCGCATCGACAAGGATGGCACGAGCCATCCGATTGCGCGCGTGGCGCTGGGTAACGCATGAGCGATCCATCGCAATCGCGCAGTCCTCGATCGCCCGCGGCCGCGGCCGCGGTGAGCCTTGGAACGCAAACCGCCGGACGCGACAACAACGTACAGCTCCTGCGCCTGCTCGCTGCGTCCGCCGTGGTCGTGTTCCATTGTTACGCGCTCACCGACCGCTGGACCGACGAGCCGCTATGGCGCATGGCGCCCGAGCTCAATCTCGGCGCGCTCGGCGTGAAGATCTTCTTTGCGATCTCCGGTTTCCTGGTCACGCAGAGCTGGTTGCAGCGTCGGCACATCGGCGCATTCGCTGCAGCCCGCGTGGTGCGCATCTATCCGGCCCTCGTCGCTGCAACGCTGCTCACCATCCTGCTCGGTGCCGTGTCGAGCGCGCTACCGTTTCGTGCCTTCGTTGCTCATCCCGACACGCTCGATTTCGCGTGGCAGACCGCAAGCGGCTGGGGCGCGCCGGTCGCGCTTCCCGGCGCGTACGCGCACAACCCGTTCCCCAACGCGGTGAACGGCTCGCTGTGGACGCTGCCCATCGAGATCCGCTTGTACGTTGCGTTGGGCGTGGCCGGTATCGTCGGCCTGCTCGCGCATCGCATCGGCTGGATGGCAGCGCTCGCCGCAGGGATCGTGGCCGGCGCGATCGTGCCCGACGCGATCACCATCCCGTTGCATGCCGGCCCGGGCAACCGTCCCGTGCTGGAGCTCGCGCTGATGTTCGGCCTCGGCTCGCTCGCCTACGCCTGGCGCGATGCCATCCCCCTTTCGCTTGGTGCGCTTATCGCAGCCATCGCGCTGGTTGCCTGGAATCCGTTGGGCCTCGCACGGGGCGCGCTCTTCGAACCCCTGCTCGCGTACATCGTTCTGGTGCTCGGGTACCACCCGCTGTTGCGCTGGACCCGCTTCAATCGGATCGGCGATTATTCCTATGGCGTGTACGTCTACTCGTTCCCGGTGCAGCAAACGCTGGTCGAGCACCTGCACGGCATCTCGCCCGCACTCCTGCTGGTGACGGCCCTGCCGATAACGCTGGCTCTTGGCGCGCTGTCGTGGCATGCCCTCGAGCGCCCCGCGTTGCGCCTAAAATCGCGTTTTCGATCCTCGTAACGCCGCGCCTCCCATGACCCAGCCGCCGACCCTGCGCGAGATCTCCTGCGCCGACGATTACGATCCCAATTCGATGCCGGTGGATCGCGCGCGCGAGTTGATCCGCCAGTTCCTGCATCCGGTGACGTTGCGCGAGCGCGTGCACCTCCGATTGGCGCTGAATCGGGTGCTCGGGGAGGACATCGTGTCTCCGCTCGATGTCCCCGGCCACGACAATTCCGCCATGGATGGTTGGGCGGTGCGCTTCGCCGATCTCAGCCCCGACCGCGAGGTCACCTTGCGGCGTGTGGGCGAGTCGTTCGCGGGAAAGCCCTCGACGGTCACGGTCGGACGGGGTGAAGCGGTTCGCATCTTCACCGGTGCCGTCATGCCCGCCGGTGCGGACACGGTCGTCATGCAGGAACGTGCGACCGAGATCGAGAGCGGGGTGCGCGTCGCTCCGGGTGCGGTCAGCAAGGCAGGTCAGAATCGCCGCTTCGCGGGCGAGGATTTGAAGCGCGGCGCAACCGTGTTCCGCAGCGGGCAACCGATCCACGCTGCCGAGCTCGGCATGCTGGCGTCGCTCGGCATCAACGAGGTGCTGGTGTTTCGCCGGCTGCGCGTCGCGTTCTTCTCCACCGGCGACGAGCTGCGCTCCCTCGGACAGCCACTGAACGCAGGCGAGATCTACGACAGCAATCGCTACACCCTGTACGGCATGCTCACGCGCATGAACTGCGATGTGATGGACATGGGTGTCGTGCCCGACGAGCCGCGGCTGCTGGAAAAGGCGTTCACCGCGGCCGCGGCAAACGCCGACGTCGTCATCACTTCCGGTGGCGTATCGGTCGGCGAGGCCGATTACGTGAAGGTACTGCTCGACAAGCTCGGTGAGGTGCTGTTCTGGAAGATCGCGATGAAGCCGGGCCGTCCGCTAGCCTATGGGCGGCTTGGCAATGCGCATTTCTTCGGCTTGCCGGGCAATCCGGTTTCGGTGATGGCGACGTTCTATCAATTCGTGCGCGACGCCTTGCTGATCCTGCAAGGGCGACGTCACACGACCCCTTTGCCGCTGTTCAAGGCGCAACTGGCGACACCGATCCGCAAGGCGCCCGGCCGCACCGAATTCCAGCGCGGAGTGCTCGAAGCGGGGCCGGACGGCGCTCTTCGCGTGCGCACCACCGGCAATCAGGGCTCAGGGGTCCTGTCGTCGATGTCGCAGGCGAATTGCTTCATCGTGCTTGCAACCGACACCGGCGACCTCGAAGCGGGAGCGGCTGTCGAGGTTCAACCGTTCGAGGGTTTGCTGTAGGGACGGGAACCCGAACACACACGGGGTCGATCGGGCGAACGCACGCACCGATCGATCCGCGGTGCCGCGCGCTACGCGCGGACTGGCGATCGTTAGAACAGCGACGGCGTACCGCGGTCCAACTCTTCGATGCGGCGCTCGAGCTCGAACACATCGCTCGACTGCGCAAGCCATGCTTCGCGTTCGCGCGCCTGCTGGCGCCACAGCCAATCATCGAGGCGATCGAGCCAGCCGGCCTTGGGACCCGGTGCTTCCTCGGGTGCTCCGTCGAGCGTCGGCCGGCTCAGGACGTCGACGACCATGTTGAAAAACGCCACCGGTGCCGTTTGCGGGAAAAGTTCGTTACGCATGATGTTCTCCAAACCTGCCCTCGCTCCGGAAACGAAGCGGAGGCTGTCATGGAGCAATGTAGGGCCCGGTACGGTGGCAGTCCAATCGTCATTTCGGATTGCCGGGATCGGTCGCCGTGATCTATTTGAGCGGGATCAAACCAGGCGGCAAGGGCCCTCCGCCCGTCGCCCGAATCGGCCCGTACATCGGGGCTGGGAAGCGTGTAAGTATTCGCACCTAGATGCCGACCAACGAGCGCAGAATGCATCGTCAGACACCGGAAGGAGCGCCCTCATGAATCGTCGTACATCGCTGATCGGCCTTGGACTTCTGGCTTTGGGAGGCAGTGCGTCGGTGCTGGTTCCGGCGAGCCGGGCGGCGAAGGCGCCGACACGATCGCTCGACGACATCCGCAACAACTGGCGGCAGTTCGTCGGGCGCCGGGCGGACATCGCCCAGAACAAGGACCGGATCGCCAAGACCGACGAGCAATGGCGCAAGCTGCTCGGCGAGCCGGCTTACGACGTGCTGAGGCACGAGGGCACCGAGCGCCCGTTCACCAGCCCGCTCAACGACGAGCACCGTGCGGGGGTCTTCGTGTGCGCGGGTTGCGCGCTGCCGCTGTTCACTTCCGAGATGAAGTTCGACAGCGGCACGGGCTGGCCGAGCTTCTTCACCTCGATTCCCGAGGTCTTCGCAACGACCACCGACACCAAGCTGATCTATCCGCGCACCGAATACCATTGCGTCAAGTGCGAAGGACACCATGGTCACGTGTTCGACGACGGCCCCAAGCCGACCGGGCAACGCTGGTGCAACAACGGCGTCGCGCTGCGCTTCATTCCGCTGGCGGTCTGAACCCGGGCACGCAATGCGCGGGCGTTAAACTGCCCGCGTGATCTCGATTACCGGCGTTCGCAAGTCGTTTGCCGGCGCGTCGCGCCGCGTGGTCATCGACGACTTGTCGCTCGAAGTCGCCGCCGGCGAGTTCATCGCGGTTCGCGGCGAATCGGGGATCGGCAAGTCGACGCTGCTCAACCTGATCGCCGGCCTCGACCGCCCCGACGCGGGACGCATCGTGGTGGCGGGCGTAGACCTCGCGCCTCTCGACGACGATGCCCTGACGCTGTTCCGCCGCGAGCGAATCGGCTTCGTCTTCCAGGCCTTTCACGTTCTTCCCTACCTCGACGTCGCGCGCAACGTAGCGCTTCCGCTGGTGCTGCTGGGTCGCGATGAGACGGCGACCGGCGATCGCGTCGCGCAGGTGCTGCGCTCGGTGCGCCTCGACGATCGCATGCACAGCATGCCGCGCGAGTTGTCCGGTGGCGAACTGCAACGGGTCGCGATCGCAAGAGCGCTGGTCCATCGCCCGTCGGTCGTCCTCGCCGATGAGCCGACGGGCAATCTCGATCCGGAAAGTGCTGCGGTGGTCATCGAGATGCTGCGTGATGCGGTCAAGCAGAACGGCTGCACCGCGGTCCTCGTCACGCATTCCAGTGCCGCCGCTGCGGCTGCGGATCGCGTATTGCAGTTGCGCCGCGACGGTCTGCATCCCGATTCTCCATCGCCATGAGTGCGCCCGCGATCGCGCGCTGGGGCTCGCTGGCACGCGCGACATCGGGTGCGCTGTTGGCCGCCGGGCTGCGCGGCCGCGCCATCGTCGCAACGCTCGTCATCGCGCTGGGCGTGGCGCTCGGTTACGCGGTGCAACTCGTGAACACCGCCGCGATCGGAGAGTTCACCAGCGGGCTCGCGACGCTCGCCGGCGACGCCGACCTGCAGATCCGTGCCGGTCGCGCGGGTATGCCTGAAGGACTCTACGCCGCGGTTTCGCGTGACCCGGCTGTCGCGGTGGCAAGTCCGGTGGTCGAGATCGACGCGCGCGTGGTCGGGCGCGACGACACGTTGTCGTTGCTCGGCATCGACGTGTTCCGCGCGGCCGCCGTGACGCCCGGGCTGGTCGGCGCGTCGAGCGATTCGCTCGATCACCTGCGTCCGGATGTCGTGTTCCTCTCGCCGGATGCAGCGCGCGCGCTGAACGTCAAACGGGGCGACCACGTGGCGTTCCAGTCGGGGCTTGCTGCCGTCGAGTTCGAGGTGGCGGGCCTGCTCGCAGGCAGCGACACGCGACGGCTGGGCGTCATCGACATCGCCGCCGCGCAGGATGCCTTCGATCGCCTCGGACGCATCTCGCGCATCGATGTGCGCGCAAGGCCGGGCGCGGATGTTGGACGACTGCAGCAACGCCTGGCCGCGTTGTTGCCGGCAGGCGTGGTCGTGGAGCGGGCCGGCAGCGGCATCGCGACGGTCGCGCGACTCTCGCGTGCCTATCGCGTCAATCTCGACGTGCTGGCGTTGGTGGCGTTGTTCACCGGGGGCCTGCTCGTGTTCTCCACCCAGGCGCTTTCGGTGTTGAGGCGCCGCGCACAGTTCGCGCTGCTGCGCAGTCTCGGTCTCACGCGCCGCATGCTGCTCGCATTCGTGACCGCGGAGGGCGCACTGCTCGGTGCAACAGGGTCGATCGTCGGATTACTCGCCGGATACGCGATCGCCGTCGCGGCGACGCGCGCGTTCGGCCTCGACCTGGGGGCTGGTTTCTTCCGCGGGCTGCGACCCTCGATCGGTTTCGAATGGCTGCCCGCTGTGGGGTTCAGTCTGCTCGGAACGCTCGCAGCGATGCTGGGCAGCGTCGTGCCGGCGCGCGAGGCGGCGCGCACGTCACCGGCCCTCGCGCTCAAGGCGGGCGACGTCCAGGAGGATTGGCGCGCGGATTGGCGCGGCTACGCCGGAACCGCGTCGCTGCTGCTCGGGTGTGCTGCAACGCTGCTTCCTCCCGTGTACGACTTGCCGATCTTCGGCTACCTCGCGATCGCGCTGCTCATGTTCGGTACGCTGAGTTTGCTGCCGCTGCTCGCTTCGACGCTCCTGCGGTTCGCGCCGCGCACGCGCAACGCGCCGCGAATGCTCGCCGTGGCGCAACTGAGGCACGCGCCCGGGCAGGCGACGCTCAGCCTCGCCGCGATCGTGGCGGGTGTGTCGCTCATGAGCTCGATGGCGATCATGGTGACCTCGTTTCGCCACTCGCTCGACGCCTGGCTGGTCCACGTGCTCCCAGCCGATGTCTATGTGCGCTCCGCCGTGGCCGACAGCACCTATTTGTCGACGACCGTCCAGCACACGCTCGCGCATCTGGACGGCGTGGAACAGGCCGAGTTCACGCGAGCAACCACGGTGCTGCTGGCGCCGGACCAGCCGCGCGTGACATTGCTCGCGCGCGACATCGATCCACGCGATCCGGGCGCGCGCCTGCTGCTCATCGGCTCATCCATCGTTCCCGCGGCGACCGATCCGCCGCCGCTGTGGATCAGCGAGGCGATGGCGGACCGCCTTGGCTGGTCGGTCGGACAGCGCGTCGCGATACCGCTGGGGGATCGCGCGAGCGAGTTCACGGTGGCCGGCGTATGGCGCGACTATGTACGCCAGCAAGGCGCTCTGGTCGTATCGCGCGAGGTCTATCGACGACTGACCCACGACGACCGTGCAACCGATGCTGCACTGTGGCTTGCGCGCGGCGTGTCGCTCGACTCGCTGCGAGCGTCCATCGCAGCGCACATCCCCGACGCCGACCGCCTCGAAATCACCACGCCGGGAGAGCTTCGAAGCATCTCGCTGCGCGTGTTCGACCGGACCTTCGCGGTGACCTATGCGCTCGAGGCGGTCGCCGTGGTGATCGGGCTCATCGGCCTCTCGTCCGCGTTCGGCGCGCTGGTGCTCGCCCGCCGTCGCGAGTTCGGCGTGTTGCGACACATCGGGATGACACGGCGTCAGATCGGAGCGATGCTCGCGACCGAAGGTCTCGCGCTGGGCGGCGTGGGACAAATCGCAGGACTGCTGCTCGGATTCGTCATCGCGCTGGTTCTCATTCACGTCGTCAACCGGCAGTCGTTCCACTGGAGCATGGACCTGTGGGTGCCATGGCCGTCGCTCGCGGTGCTCGTGATCGCGCTGCTCGCGTTGTGCACGCTGACCGGATGGTGGTCGGCACGCCAGGTGATGCGCGCCGATGTCGTCGCAGCGGTCAAGGACGATTGGTGACGCGCCATGCTGCGCCGTCGCTTTCTCGCCTCTCCCCTGGTCCTTGCAGCGATGCGCGCTTTCGCGCGGCCGGCAATCGACACGGTTCGCTATCCGCAGGTGGTACCGCGCGCGCTGGAATTTCCCCGCGACCACGGGAGTCATCCGGACTTCCGCACGGAGTGGTGGTACATCACCGGTGTCGTTCGGATGGCCGAAGGTCGCGCTATCGGCGTTCAGGTGACCTTCTTCCGCAGTCGCCCCGGAGTCGCGGAACAAAGCGCAAGCGCGTTCGCGCCGCGGCAACTGCTGTTCGCCCATGCCGCGCTCGCCGATCCCACGTGGGGTCACCTGCGCTACGATCAGCGCGCTGCACGCGAGTTTCCCGACGTCGCAGCCGCATCGCAAAGCGATACCGAAGTGCGCATCGACGACTGGTCGCTGGTGCGCGTCGCCGAGGTGTATCACGCCAGGATCCTCGCGCGCGAGTTCAGCTTCGATCTCGCGTTCCGGCCAACGCAACCGGTGCTGCTCCAGGGTCAGGACGGCCTGAGCCGCAAGGGGCCCGCACGCGAGCAGGCGAGCTACTACTACAGCGTTCCGCAGCTCGACGTCAGCGGAACCGTCGCAGTGAACGATCGCCGAATCGATGTGCGCGGACGCGCATGGCTCGATCACGAGTGGTCGAGTCAATACCTCGCGAGCGATGCGCGGGGCTGGGACTGGACCGGAATCGACTTCGACGACGGCGGCGCGCTGATGGCGTTTCGCATCCGCAAGGCGAACGGCGAGTCGCTCTGGGCCGGCGGGAGCTATCGGGATGCCAACGCGGGGCTTCGCGTGTTCGGCCCGGGCGAGGTCGCGTTCGTGCCGTTGCGCCAGTGGCGCTCGCCGCGCAGCGCCATCGACTATCCGGTGTCCTTCGACGTACACGCCGGCGAGATCCGTGTCCGGCTCGAGCCGTTGTTCGACGATCAGGAGCTCGATGCGCGCGCTTCGGTCGGGTCGATGTATTGGGAAGGCGCTTCGCGCGCGCGTGCCGCCGATGGTCGCAGCGGATCCGGCTATCTCGAGCTTACCGGGTACGACGCTCGGCTACGCGTATGAGGCGGCTCGCTGTCGACGCTGCCAGAGCGCCTAACGCCGCCCGGCGGCGAACACTCCCGGGACCTCGCGCAAAAAGGCGAGCGCCTTGTTGAGCTGCGCGATGCTCTGAACTTCGATGGTGAAGCTCATGCGCGCCTGATGGTGGCGCGTGAGCGTGTTGACGGCGGTCACGTTGATCTTCTCGCGGGAGAGGATCTCCGAGATGTCGCGCAGCAGGCCCTGGCGATCGGACGCCTCGACGACGATGTCGATGGGGAACAGCTCGTCGCGCTGCTCGCCCCAGCTCGCTTCGATCAAGCGCTCCGGCTCGCGCGTGCGGATGCGCCCGACGTTGGAGCATCCGGCGCGGTGAATGGTGATGCCCTTGCCGCGCGTGACGAAGCCGACGATCGGATCGGGCGGCGCGGGCTTGCAGCAACGCGCAAGACCCGTCATCAGGCGATCGACGCCAACGACCAGGATGCCGCCGCCACCGGTGGCGCGACTGCGCTTGGTGACGACCTCGGGTTCCGTCGCGTGTGGCGTCGCGGCCGTTTCCGGCGCGGCCAGCGTCTGAATGGCGGTCTGCACCTGCTTGCTGTTGATCTCGTCGCGCGCGTACGCGGCAAAGAACTCGTCGGTCCTGGCGAAGCCTGCCTTGGCGGCGACTGCGTCGAGCTTGAGTGCCGTATGGCCGAGGCGCGCGAGCTCGCGCTCGACCATCGAACGTCCCTGCGCAACGGTCTGGTCGAGCTGCTGCGCCTTGAACCATTGGCGCACCTTGGTCCGCGCGCGGTGACTGCGCACGTAACCGAGCTCGGCGTTGAGCCAGTCGCGCGACGGCCCCACGCCGAAACCCGGTTTGGCGGCGACGATCTCCACCTGCTGTCCGTTGCGCAACGTGTAGTCGAGCGGGACGAGCTGTCCGTCCACCTTCGCGCCGCGACAGCGATGGCCCAGATTGGTGTGCACCGCGTAGGCGAAGTCGATCGGTGTGGAGCCTTGCGGAAGATCGACGACTTTGCCCTGCGGCGTGAGCACGTAGATCGAGTCGGTGAACAGGCTGCTCTTGAAGGCGTTGAGCCAGTCGCTCGCATCGGCGACGGCGTCCTTCCAATCGAGCACCTGGCGTAGCCACGCGATCTTCTCGTCGAAGCCCGGATCGCTGGCCTTCGCGTGCGCAGCACCTTCCTTGTAACGCCAGTGCGCGGCGACGCCGTATTCGGAGTGCTGATGCATTTCGCGCGTGCGGATCTGCACTTCGAGCGGCTTGCCCTCCGGACCCATCACGGCGGTGTGCAGCGAGCGGTAATTGTTCGCCTTTGGCTTGGCGATGTAGTCGTCGAACTCGCCGGGCAGCGGCGTCCAGAGTTGATGCACGATGCCGAGCGCGGTGTAGCAATCGCGCACCGTGTCGACCAGGATGCGCACGGCGCGGATGTCGTAAAGCGCATCGATCGCGACCTGCTTGCGCCGCATCTTGTTCCAAATGCTGAAGATATGCTTGGGGCGACCGGTCACGTCGGCCGCGACACCGGCGGCAGCAAGCTCGCGCTTGAGCAGCACGATCACGTCGCCGATGTAGCGCTCGCGATCGAGGCGCCGCTCGTCGAGCATGCGCGCGATCTTCTTGTACTCCGCCGGTTCGAGTGCGCGCAGGCTCAGGTCCTCGAGCTCCCACTTGAGCTGCCACACACCGAGGCGATTGGCGAGCGGAGCGAACAGCTCGTGCGCCTCATGCGCGGCCTGCTTGCGCAGCGTCTCGTCGCCGTTCATCAGCCAGCGCAACGCCTGCGTGCGCTCCGCCAGCTTGACCAGTACCACGCGGATGTCCTCGACCATCGCGAGGAGCATCTTGCGCAGGTTCTCCGCCTGCACGGACTGCTCGGCAGCCGCAACCGCGTCGCGGGTCGCACGGATGGAGCTCATGCGTATCACGCCGGAAACGAGGGCCGCGACTTCGGCACCGAACTGCGCAGCGACCTCTTCGGCAACGAACGCGTTCGCGGCGGGAAGCCCCACGAACAGCGCGGCAATCAGGGAGTCGACGTCGAAGCGTTGAGCCGCGAGGATCGAAGCAGCGCCCACGCCACGGTCGATCGCGAGCTCGCCGTCGGACATACGCGCGTCGGCGCAATGCTCGCGCGCGTAGGCAAACGCACGCTCGAGTCGCTCGCGCTCTTCGTCGCGGTAGATCGATGCGAGCGAGGCGAGCCATGCCGGCACCGCCTCGGGTGCGGTGGTGCTGGGATTGGCGTGAAGGACGGCGACCATGGCGCGAGCAAAACGAGAGTAGCAAGCACGACATCGAGGGCTGGACGGTCCACGAGGCTCGCCCCCGGTCGAGACACCTCGACGCTTCGTACAACCTTTTCTAGGTGACGCCGAGGCGCTGGCTATTCAAGGCTGAACATCCCTCCACCCAACGCGTATTCCCTATTCCCTATTCCCTATTCCCTATGCCCTATGCCCTGATCACAACTGCTGCCCGGCCACCCCGGCGATGGTCTCGGCCAGCGCCTGCGCATGAGTCTCGGCGAGCGCCGCCTCGCGCGCCTCCACCATGACTCGCAGCACCGGTTCGGTGCCCGACGGACGCAACAACACGCGGCCCGACTCCCCGAGCGCCGCCACAGCCGCCTTCTCCGCGTCGCGGACCTGGCTGCTTGCCTTCCAGTCGAATCCACGTCGCACCGGCACGTTGATGAGCCGCTGAGGAAACAGCTTGACCGCCCTCGTCGCAGCGGCGAGCGTGGTGCGTTGCTCGATCAGGGCGCGCAGCACCGCAAGCGCAGCGACGATCGCGTCGCCCGTCGTATGCTTGTCGAGACAGATCAGGTGGCCGGAATTCTCGCCGCCGAGCTGCCAATGGCGCTCCACCATCTCCTCGAGCACGTAGCGGTCGCCCACCTTCGCACGCGCAAGCACGACACCCTCGCGCGCCAGCGCCTGCTCCAGGCCGAGGTTGCTCATCACGGTGCCCACCACGCCACCGAACCGCGCCGACCGGCGTCGATAGTCCATCGCGATGACGTACATCAGCTGGTCGCCATCGTAGAGCTGTCCGTCGGCGTCGCACATGAGCAGCCGGTCGCCATCTCCGTCGAGCGCGATACCGTAATCGGCGCCGTGGCCGCGCACGCATTCGGCGAGATGACGCGGATGCGTCGCGCCGACATTCGCATTGATGTTCAAGCCATCGGGCTCGCAACCCACGCTGATGACTTCCGCGCCGAGCTCGTGGAACACCAGCGGCGCAACGACGTATCCGGCGCCATGCGCGCAATCGACCACGATGCGCAATCCGCGCAGATCGAGCTCGGAGGGGAAGGTGCTCTTGCAGAACTCGACGTAGCGGCCTGCGGCATCTTCCACGCGACGCGCCTTGCCGATGCTGGCCGATCCCACGCAAAGCAGTGGATCGGCCATGATCGCTTCGATTCCGCTTTCGACCCCATCCGGCAGCTTGGTTCCGCCGGCCGAGAAGAACTTGATCCCGTTGTCGTCGAACGGATTGTGCGACGCGCTGATCACGATGCCCGCCGAGAGTCGCAATGCGCGAGTGAGATAGGCGATGCCTGGCGTGGGCAGCGGTCCACACAGATAAGTGTCCACACCAGCGGCTGACAAGCCCGCTTCGAGCGCGGCTTCCAGCATGTAGCCGGAGATCCGCGTGTCCTTGCCGATGAGCACCGACGGACGCTCGTGACCGCTTCCCGCTTCGGAGCGCACCAGCGTACGCCCCGCGGCCCAGCCGAGTTTCAGCACCAGCTCGGGGGTGATCGGTTCCTCGCCGACGCGTCCACGCACGCCGTCGGTGCCGAAGTACTTGCGGGTTGAGCTCATCAGTTGCGGATAGGGAAGGGAAGCTTGCGAGTATGCATCGGGAAGGCATCAGCGCGAGGGCGTCTCATCGGGCCAGACACCCCCTTCGGCGGCGCGCCAAACGGCGAGCGCGTCGACGGTTGCACGTACGTCGTGTACACGCACCCAGCACGCACCGCGGGCGACCGCGGCGAGCGCTGCTGCGACGCTTGCGGCGACACGATCGTCGCTTGCACGTCCGGTGATCTTCGCCAGGGACGATTTGCGCGACCAGCCGGCCAGCACAGGATAACCGAGCGAGGCAAGCCGCGGCATCGCATGCAACAAGGCGAGATTATGCGCGAGCGTCTTGCCAAACCCAAATCCGGGATCGATCACGATGCGCTCCGCGGCGATCCCCGCCTCCACGCACGCCCGCGCGCGCTCGACCAGGAAATCGCTCACCTCGCCCACCACATCGACGTAACGAGGAGCGTCCTGCATCGTGCGCGGCTCGCCGAGCATATGCATGAGGCACACACCGGCGTCCGAGGGCGCAACCGCTTCCATCGCTCCGTGCGCACGCAGCGCGCGCACGTCGTTCACCATCGCCGCGCCTGCTGCGATCGCAGCACGCATCACCGCGGGTTTGGAGGTGTCGATCGAAATAGGAATCGATTCGCTCGCAAGCCATTGCACAACCGGCAACACGCGCTGCAATTCCTCGTCGGCCGATACCTCGCGCGATCCCGGGCGGGTCGACTCGCCGCCGACATCGATGATGTCCGCGCCGTCGGCACGCATGGCGCGACCGTGGTCGAGGGCACGTTGCAGGTCGAAGTAACGGCCGCCGTCGGAAAACGAATCGGGCGTCACGTTCAGGATGCCCATCACGCGCGGGCGCGAGCGATCGAACGTGTAGGGTCCGCAGCGCAACGCTGGGGAGACATCGGGCGCCCGGTCGCGCGTCTTCGTCGTATCGAGTGCGGCGTCCATCGTGTCGATGCTACCGCAAACTGCTGGTGCTGATGCCCGAGCCGCTACGAAGCGCAGGCTGAACGCAGCGAAGTCGCGCGACTTCGCCTCAGTGCTCTTCGAAACGTGGGACCTCACGACCATCGAGGTACGCAATCAGCACATCGGCGGCCGCTTCGGCGAAGTCGGCGTACTTCTCCTGCGTGGGCCACCCGATATGCGGCGTCAGCACGACATTCGAGAAACGCGTCAGCGGATGACCGGCCGGCAACGGCTCTCGATCGAATACGTCCAGACCTGCCCCGGCGATACGACCCGACTCCAGCGCGGCAACGAGCGCCGTCTCGTCGACGATCGGTCCGCGTGCCGTATTGATCAGGTACGCCGTGGGTTTCATCAACGCCAGGCGACGCGCGTCGATGAGCCCTCGCGTCTGCGGTGCAAGCATCGCATGAATCGACACGATGTCGGACTCCGCGAGCAGGGCGTCGAGCTCGCGGCGCTTCGCTCCGACGCTCGCGGCCGCCGCGTCGTCGAGACGGCGTCCCCATCCGAGCACGTTCATGCCGAACGCGTTGGCCACCGTGGCGATGTGTCGCCCGATGCGGCCCAGTCCGACGATGCCGATCGTCTTGCCGTAGAGCTCGCGGCCGAGCGGCGTCGGCCATTGACCCGACTTGACGGCAACATCGCCGGTGACGATGTGGCGCATCACCGCGATCATCAAGCCGAAAGTCAACTCGGCCGCGCCGCGTGAGAACCCGCCCGAGGCTCTCCCGACGATCACACCGAACTCCCTGGCCGCGGCGAAATCGACGTGGTAGGCGTGGTTGCCGGTCTGCGCGATGATCTTCACGTCGGGCAGTTGCGCGAAGAGCTCGCGCGTGAACTTCGTGCGTTCGCGATTGGCGATGAGCGCATCGAATCCGCGCAGGGCACTCGGATCGCCGAAGGGACCGGTGAAGATCTTGACCTCGGCACGCTGGCGCAGGCGTGCGATCGCGGGAGTGGCGTCGTAGGCACGATGAATATCGTCGAGAATGGCAACGCGCATGGAGCTCTCCGAGGCTCGTGAGGGTTGGCGACGTTACGGCGCTACATTGCGTTTGGCGCGTGCGCGATACGCCGCGAGGCATTGGCCGCCATCACGCGCGACGTGAGTTACTCGCGCTCACTCCCGGGCAGGCCATGTAGGTCGAGCGCCCAGTCGAGCGCCGAGCGACACCAGATCTGACGGCGCGGCGGAAGCTCGCGACGCTGATCGAGACATCCCACGCGCAGCCCGTAGGTGGCCGGGTTGTCTTCCAGGGCGTGAGCGTAGATCGGCGAGCCGCAGTTGGCGCAAAACGCCTGCACGCGCTTGCGTCCGCTTTCCGCGGTCTTGATGTATGTCTTCGGCGCGCCGCCAAGCAGCACGAAATCCTGCCGTCGGGTCGGGACCGATACACGATAAGCGGTTCCGGTGAGCTCCTGGCAATCGGTGCAATGACAGATCGTCACCCGCTCCGGATCGACTTCCGCTTCGAAGCTGACCGCGCCGCAGTGGCAGGCACCTTGTACTTTCATGGCATTCACTCGCTGGTGGTTGGCTACTCGCAGTCGTGACCGCAGTCACGCACGCTTGCGAATCAGGATGTGTGCCGCGCGCTCGCCGGCGGTGTAATCGGCGCATTCATAACCGAGCGCCCGCATGTCGATGTCGTGCAACAGATGCTCGCCCTGCCCGAGCAGCACCGGACGCAGTGCCAGATGCATCTCGTCGATCAAGCCGGCGCGCAGGTATTGCCGGACGGTAGATACGCCACCGCCCAGTCTGACGTCCCGGCCGCCCGCCGCCGCCTTCGCCTGCTCCAAGGCAGCATGAATCCCGTCGGTCACGAAATTGACTGTCGTACCGCCCTTCATTTCGATGGGCGCGCGCGCGAAATGCGTGAGCACGAACACCGGCACGTGATACGGCGGCTCCTCGCCCCACCAACC
>DATKLH010000296.1:0-6439 GCA_035542515.1 Casimicrobiaceae bacterium | reverse complement strand
ACGGCTTCGGTTTCCTGCGCTCTCCCGACACGAGCTATCTCGCCGGCACCGACGACATCTACATCTCCCCCTCGCAGATCCGCCGCTTCAACCTGCACACCGGCGACACGATCGAAGGCGAGATCCGCACGCCCAAGGACGGCGAGCGTTACTTCGCGCTGGTCAAGGTCGACAAGGTCAACTTCGAGCCGCCCGAGAACGCCAAGAACAAGATCCTGTTCGAGAACCTGACGCCGCTCTTCCCCGACGAGCCGATGGTGCTCGAGCGCGACATCAAGGCTGAGGAGAACATCACCGGCCGGGTGATCGATATCGTCGCCCCGATCGGCAAGGGTCAGCGGGGCCTGCTGGTGTCCTCGCCGAAGTCGGGCAAGACCGTGATGCTGCAGCACGTCGCGCACGCGATCACGGCGAATCATCCCGACGTCATCCTCATCGTGCTGCTGATCGACGAACGGCCCGAGGAAGTAACCGAAATGCAGCGGACCGTGCGCGGCGAAGTGGTCGCATCGACCTTCGACGAGCCGGCGACGCGCCACGTGCAGGTCGCCGAAATGGTGATCGAGAAAGCCAAGCGCCTGGTCGAGCACAAGAAGGACGTCGTGATCCTGCTCGACTCGATCACGCGTCTTGCGCGCGCGTACAACACGGTCGTGCCGGCGTCCGGAAAGGTGCTCACCGGTGGCGTGGACGCGAATGCGCTGCAGCGCCCGAAGCGCTTCTTCGGCGCCGCCCGCAACATCGAGGAAGGCGGCTCGCTCACCATCATCGCCACCGCGCTCATCGACACCGGCTCGCGGATGGACGACGTGATCTACGAGGAATTCAAGGGCACCGGCAACATGGAGATCCACCTGGATCGCCGCATGGCCGAGAAGCGCATCTATCCCGCGATCAACGTCAATCGCTCGGGCACGCGTCGCGAGGAATTGCTGCTCAAGCCCGAGATCCTTCAGAAGGTGTGGATCCTGCGCAAGCTGCTCTACCCGATGGACGAGCTCGAGGCAATGGAATTCCTGCTCGACAAGGTGAAGGCGACCAAATCGAACTCGGATTTCTTCGATTCGATGCGGCGCGGATAAGTCGTCCGGGATTTCGACTGCGGCCGGGCGGTCGATTCGCCATCGCAGGACGTCGAGGGCGCGCCCGACTGGCGACCCGCCACACCAGCGCCCAGGTCGATCCGCTTCGTCCGCAGGCAGTCCGGGTTTTGCGGGCGGGCCGGTCGATAACTCCCCGCCGCCGCCCGCGGCAACCCATTGATTCCTGGGTCCTTCTCGGCAGCCCTTGCCCGCGGAAGGAGTGCCCCAACCTTGCCTTGTACGGTGCTATCGGGGATAATTTCGGTTTCCCCGCCGTGTCCGGCATTTTCTCGACGCCCGGACGAATTCCGGCAACCTGGTCACCCGACGCCGCGGCGAGTCCCGCTAGCGCGCCGAAGCGGATACGCCAGGTCAACAAGGGCAACGAACGAGGCACGATATGAAGGCAGATACCCATCCCAAGTACAGCGAAATCCAGGTGACCTGCAGCTGCGGGAACGCGTTCACGACCCGCTCGACCATCAACAAGCCGCTGCATGTCGAAGTCTGCTCGTCGTGCCATCCGTTCTACACCGGCAAGCAGAAGATCATGGACACCGCCGGGCGTGTCGAGAAGTTCCGCCAGCGCTACGGCTCGAAGACGGCTTCCAAGACGGCGACGCCGTCCGCTTGACACGCGCACCGAGGTTCCTGGAAGAGGCAGCTTCGGCTGCCTTTTTCATTCCACGGCCATGAAGCGCACCCGGTCCTAGAGTCATGCGCGCTCCCCGCGGCGCAGTGCCCGAGACGGTAGACCCCACCGAGGTCAGTCCGTCGGCGCCGTTTCGCGCTTTCAAGCAGGCGGGCCTCGTGCTCCTCGCAGCCGCATGGGTGGCGCTGGGTCTCGCGGGCCACGATCCGTGGAAAGCCGACGACGCGACGAGCTTCGGCATCGCCTGGGAGATGGCGCAGCACGGGGATTTCATGGTGCCGCATCTTGGCGGGGAGGTGTATCTCGCACGTCCGCCGCTGCTGCCTGTGCTTGGCGCGCTGGCGATCAAGGCGTTCTCGCCACCGCTCGAGCCGTACAACGCGGCGCGGCTGGTGGCCGGTGCGATGCTCGCCTTCCTCCTGCTGTTCACGGCACTGGCGAGTCGCGAGTTCTCGGGGCGTGCATTCCGCTGGCTTCCCGTCCTGCTGCTGATCGGCTCGATCGGATTGTGGGAGCGCGCCCACGTCGTATCGAGCGAGCTCGGAGTCGCGGTCGGCGTGGCACTGGCGCTATACGGATTCGCTCTCGCGCTCAGGCGACCGATCGTGGGCGGTGTGGTCCTCGGTGTCGCGATCGGCATTGCATTTCTGTCGCGCGGCCTGCTCGGCCCGACCTGGATCGTTGCCACCGCGCTGATCGTCATCGCTCTCGGCGAGCAGTGGCGCTCGCGCGCGTACGCCGCGACGCTTGTCGCTGCGCTGCTGGTTGCCACCGCGATGATTGCGCCGTGGATCGCCGGATTGGCGCTGTGGAACCCCGATGCGCTCGCGCAGTGGTGGAGTGGCGAGACGCTCACTCAGTACTTCGCGCTCGGCACGGACAAGAGCGACCTCAGCTACTTCGTGCGCAACCTGCTCTGGTTCGCATTTCCCGCGCTTCCGCTCGTGGTGTGGACCGTGTGGACGCGACGTCGCGGATTCAACGGCGGCCTGCGCACGCCCAACGTGATCGTGCCAGGCGTCATGGCGCTGGTGATGTTCGTCAACCTCCTCGTGATGGCCGAGCCCAAGCAGATCTATGCGATCCCGCTGCTCGTGCCGCTCGTGCTCATCGCCGCACTCGAAGTCGACACGCTGCAGCGAGGCCTGTCCGCCGCGCTCGACTGGTTCGGCATTCTCACCTTCGGATTGCTCGCGATCGTGGTCTGGGGCATCTGGATCGATGCGCGCCTGCACGGCATGTCACCTGGCATCGCCGCGCTGTTCCGCGACACCGAGGTCGGGTACCAGCCGTCGTTCTTTCTCGGCTTCGTCCTTGCCGCGGTCGCCATGACCGCGCTGTGGATCGTGCTCGTGCGGCCGGCGCGTCGCAGCAACCGGCGCACGGTGCTCAATTGGGCGGCCGGCGTCACGCTCGCGTGGTGCCTGTACTCGACGATCTGGCTCGGCTATCTCGATTCGCGCCGCACGTATCGACACGTGGTCGAGGATTCCGCGGTGGCCATGCCGACCACGGGATGCATCGCGAGCAGGAACTTGGGCGATCCGCAACGCGCGTTGTGGTATTACTTCGCCGGCGTCGCCACGCTGCGCGAGGAAACCCATCCCGACCAGGATTGCCCCGCGATGCTCGTGCAGTACGGCCGTATCCAGGGCGCGCTGCCCGAGCTGCCCGGCTGGTTCATCGTGTGGGACGGACACCGCCGCGGCGACGACACGGAGCGCTACGTGCTCTATCGCAGGACCAAATCGTGAAGTTCATCGACGAAGCTGTCATCGAAGTGATCGCCGGTGACGGCGGCAACGGCTCGGCTGCGTTCCGGCGCGAGAAGTACGTGCCGCGCGGAGGCCCGAGCGGCGGCGACGGCGGGCGTGGCGGGAGCATCTACGCGATCGCCGATCGCAACATCAACACGCTGATCGATTACCGCTATGCGCGTATCCATCGCGCCGCGCGCGGCGAGAACGGACGCGGCGCCGATCAGTACGGTCGCGGCGCCGACGACGTGGTGCTGCGCATGCCGGTCGGAACCGTCATCATGGATGCGGACACCGGCGAGCAGCTCGCCGATCTCGCGCACGATGGCGCCCGTGCGCTGCTCGCAAAAGGCGGCAAGGGCGGCCTCGGCAACCTCCATTTCAAATCGAGCACCAATCGCGCCCCGCGCCAGTTCACCTATGGCGAGAAGGGCGAGCAACGTCACCTGCAGCTCGAGCTCAAGGTCCTGGCCGACGTCGGCCTGCTCGGCATGCCCAACGCTGGCAAGTCGACGCTCATCCGCGCCGTGTCCGCGGCGCGTCCCAAGGTTGCCGACTATCCGTTCACGACGCTCGCACCGCAGCTTGGCGTGGTGCGCACCGACGACACGCGCAGCTTCGTCATTGCCGACATCCCCGGCCTGATCGAAGGCGCGGCCGAGGGCGCCGGGCTCGGTCACCAGTTCCTGCGACATCTGCAACGCACGCGACTGCTGCTGCATCTGGTCGACGTCGCGCCATCGGACCCGGATGCCGATCCTGTGCGCGATGCGCGCGCGATCGTGGCGGAGCTCGCGAAATACGACGAAGCGCTGCACGCGAAACCGCGCTGGCTCGTTTTGAACAAGATGGACCTCGTGCCGGAAGAGGAACGCCCGGCGCGCGTCAAGGCGTTCGTCAAAGCGTATCGCTGGAAGGGTCCCGTGTTCGCGATCTCCGCGATCAGCGCGGAAGGAACGCGCGAGCTCGTGTACGCGATCCAGGAGTGGCTCGATGCGCACCCGACGGACATCGGCGTGGCTGCCGCCGTCGACGCCGAGCCACCCGTGGTGGCGACGCCAGCTCCGGTGCGGCCGCCGGTTCGCACGCCGGTACGCAAGGCTCCCGAACCGGCGATGGAAACGCGAAGCACACGCTCGACGCGCGGAAAACGCGATGTGAACACGCCGATCGTCATCGAGCCGGTTGCGGCCAGTCGACGACGACGCAGGCCATCGCGCGCATGACGCCGATCGCATCGGCCAGGCGCCTCGTGGTGAAGGTCGGCTCGAGCCTGGTCACCAACGAAGGACGCGGCGTGGATCACGCGGCCGTTGCACGCTGGGCGAGCGAGATCGCGTATCTCAAGGCGGCCGGCAAGGAGATCGTGCTGGTGTCTTCGGGCGCGATCGCCGAGGGCATGCAACGCCTCGGATGGACCGCTCGTCCCCACGCGATCCACGAGCTGCAGGCGGCGGCAGCCGTCGGACAGATGGGATTGGTGCAAGCCTACGAGCGTGCGTTCGCGGAATACGGCTTGCACACCGCGCAAGTGCTGCTCACCCACGACGACCTCGCCGATCGTCGCCGCTACCTCAACGCCCGCACCACGCTGCGGACCCTGCTGCAACTGCAGGTGATCCCGATCATCAACGAGAACGATACCGTCACCACCGACGAGATCCGCTTCGGCGACAACGACACGCTCGGCGCGCTGGTAACCAATCTCATCGAAGCCGACGCGCTGGTCCTGCTCACCGACCAGGAGGGCTTGTACGACGCGGATCCTCGTCGCCATCCAAACGCCGCGCTGATACGCGAAGCGCATGCCGGCGATCCGGCACTCGAGGCCATGGCGGGTGGCGCGGGCAGCTCGATCGGACGCGGCGGGATGCTGACCAAGGTGCTGGCCGCCAAGCGAGCCGCTCGTTCCGGCGCGTCCACCGTGATCGCTTCGGGGCGCGAGCCGGATGTGCTCACGCGCCTCGCGCACGGCGAGCATGTCGGATCCATTTTGCGAGCGCAGAAGCAGACGCTCGCCGCGCGCAAGCAATGGCTCGCCGATCACGTGCAGCTCGCAGGACGCGTGATACTCGATGCGGGAGCGGTGCGCGCGCTCAAGCGTGACGGCAAGAGCCTGTTGCCGATCGGCGTGACGGCGGTGGAAGGCTCGTTCGAACGCGGCGAGGTCGTGGGATGCGTGGACGCCGACGGCGTCGAGATCGCGCGCGGGTTGATCAATTACGGCGCGCAGGAGACCGCCCGCATCCTCCGCAAGCCCAGCTCCGAAATCGAGACGATCCTCGGCTACATCGACGAGCCCGAACTCATTCATCGGGATAACCTCGTACTGCTTGGCTGAAGGCCAAGCTCGCGAGGTTACGGCGTCCGCTCATGGAGCGCCTGTTGGCGCGACGTTAAGCGAAGCGACAGCGCAGCGGCGGACGCTCCAACTTGGTGTTGCTGGCGTAGCCAGGACACCAAGTTACGGCGTCCGCTCATGGAGCGCCTGTTAGCGCGACGTTAAGCGAAGCGATAGCGCAGCGGCGGACGCTCCAACCTCGTACAGGCTCGCTGAAGGCCAAGCTCACGGGGTTACGGCGTCCGCTCATGGAGCGCCTGTTGGCGCGACGTTAAGCGAAGCGATAGCGCAGCGGCGGACGCTCCAACCTCGTACCGGCTCGCTGAAGGCCAAGCTCACGGGGTTACGGCGTCCGCTCATGGAGCGCCTGTTGGCACGACGTTAAGCGAAGCGATAGCGCAGCGGCGGACGCTCCAACCTCGTACCGGCCGGCTGAAGGCCAAGCTCGCCGAGCCCAGAAACCGGCTAAACGCCCCACGCGCGGAATTGACCGGCGCGATAAACTTCGCGCTTTCCCCGCGCCCGCCCCCGACGATGAACCTGTTCGACCGCGTGAAGGGCATCCTGCTCGAGCCGAGGGCCGAATGGCCGAAGATCGCCGCCGAGG
>DATKLH010000295.1:0-14751 GCA_035542515.1 Casimicrobiaceae bacterium | reverse complement strand
GGCGAGGCCGCGCTTTGCGGCGCGAACGCGATGTTGATCGTGCACGCCGCACCCGAGGCGACGCTCGTGCAGCCGTTGCTGGTGATCGGGAAGTTCGCGGGATCGCTCGACGTCACGCTGCTCACGCTGACCGACGAGCCGCCAGTGTTGGTCAGGGTGAAGGCGTGCGGTGCCGACTGCGTGCCCACGGTCTGGTTGCCGTAGTCGTAGTTCGGTGGCATCTGCAGTTGTCCCGCACCCCCGCCGCCCCCGCCCCCGGTGCCTGGTCCGGACATCGAGACCAAGGCGTTGCCCACATTGCTCGAAATGGTGAGCGTTGCGCTTCGTGTTCCCGATCCTCCGGGCGTGAAGGTCACGCTGACCTGGCAGCTTCCCGGTGCTTTGCTGCCGGTGCAGGTGTTGCCGCTGATCGAGAAATCACCCGAGTTCGCGCCGCTGATCGACGGCGCGTTGAACGCGACCGTGCCGCCGGTGATGCTGACGGAAACCGACTTCGATCCGGCCCCGGTGAAGCTCAGTGATCCTGGTGCGCTGATGGCAGGAGTGCCGCCACCACTGCCGCCGAACACGCCTGCGAGATAGGCGGAGATGTCGATCAGGTCCTGGTCGGTGATGGGACCGCTTAGGCCGTCTCCGTAGAAGCCGAGCAGCGCGTCAGTCATATCCGTCTCGCCGTCGACTGGATATAGGATGCCCTGCTGGATGTAATGCCAGTCCGATGCTCCGGTCTTGACGCCACCCGAGGGAAATTGCGCGGGCTTGTTCGCGTAAGGATCATTCTTCGGACTGAGTCCACCGTGACACCCGTCGCATTGATACGGAAACGAGTGGTACAGCGTATTGCCGCGGCTCGCATCCTGCGCGAGCGCAACGCTGCTACCCCAAGAGGCCAGGGCGACCAATGCCACCCACGCCATGACGTGCTGCAATCTCATTGTCTTTTTGCTCCGGAACGTCGGATCGCCGACCGCGGGCGCGGCCCGCTTGACCTGCTCTGCCTTGGCGACCGAACAGGCAATGACAGGAGCATATTCCATCGTCATAGCAGTGACAATGGCGCCGGATGCTGCAACGCGGCCTTGCGGGCGGTCGCCCGCCGAACGGCGTCTGGCGCGGCTTCCAGCGGCATGGCGGGGCGAAAGCCGATGTTGTGGATTTCAAATCCGCGGGGCCGAGGCTAGAATTGCGCCTTTCGCGCCGATTTGAGCCAGCTTGCGGGCGCGGGCCGGGACGATGCGTCCCGTCCGAAATGCGGCTAAAGCGGATCGGCAAGCCCCTTCCTCCGACCGCAGCCGCTTTTCAAGGGCAAGCGGGCCGACTTCTCGTGGACCGTCATCGACTCGCGGTCCCCGGGGCGACACACTGAAATGCCATCGTTTTCCGCCACCACCGGCGGCGTTCCGGCCGCGGTTCCCGGCCCCTCCGTCGGCGCCGTACGGCCCGAGGTCGCACATTTCGACAAGCCGCTGACGCTGGCCTGCGGGCGCACGCTCAACCACTACCAGCTCGCTTACGAAACCTACGGCACGCTCAACCCGGCGCGCGACAACGCCGTGCTGATCTGCCACGCGCTCAATGCATCGCATCACGTCGCCGGCTTCTACGCGGCGGAGCCCGACAACGTCGGCTGGTGGGACAACATGATCGGGCCGGGCAAGCCGCTCGATACCAACCACTTCTTCGTGGTTGGGGTGAACAACCTCGGAAGTTGTTTCGGTTCCACCGGTCCGCTTTCCATCGACACCGAGACCGGACGCCCGTATGGCGGCGACTTTCCGCTCGTGACCGTCGAGGACTGGGTGGATTCGCAAGCGCGCCTTGCCGATCGCCTTGGCATCGGGCAATGGGCAGCCGTCATGGGCGGAAGCCTGGGGGGTATGCAAGCGCTCGCATGGGCCACGCGCTATCCCACGCGCATCCGCAACGCCATCGTCATCGCCGCGGCGCCCAACCTGTCCGCCGAGAACATCGCTTTCAACGAGGTCGCCCGCCAGGCGATCCTCACCGATCCCGAATTCCACGAAGGGCACTTCTACGCGCACGACGTGAAGCCGCGCCGCGGATTGCGCGTGGCGCGCATGCTGGGGCACATCACCTACCTGTCCGATCAACAGATGGAGGCGCGCTTCGGACGGCAGTTGCGCGATGGCCTGAACTTCTCGTTCGCACCGGAATTCCAGATCGAGAGCTACCTGCGCTACCAGGGCGACAAGTTCGCCGAGTATTTCGACGCGAACACCTACCTGCGCATCACCAAGGCACTCGACTACTTCGACCCCGCGCAGGAGACGAGCGGCGACCTCGCCGCAGCGCTCGCGTCGGCGCAATGCCGGTTCCTCCTCGTGGCGTTCTCCACCGATTGGCGATTTCCCGCTGCGCGCTCGCGCGAGATCGTCAAGGCGCTGGTCGATCGGCGTCGCGACGTCACGTATGCCGAGATCCAGGCCTCGCACGGCCACGACGCGTTCCTGCTCGACGATCCGCAGTACCACGCGATGGTGCGAGCGTATTTCGAGCAGATCGCCGCGGCGACGGGCGAATACTCCACTTTCCGCTTCGGCTCGGAGATCAAGCGCAAGATCGACGAGCGCGCCGCGGTGGCCGATCGCGCGGACTACGCGCTCATCGGCAGCTGGACCAAGCCGGGCGCACGCGTGCTCGATCTGGGCTGTGGCGACGGCGGCCTGCTCGCGTACCTCATGCGCGAGCGCAACGTCTCGGGCTACGGCATCGAAATCGCCGATGCCGGCGTGCTTGCGAGCATCCGCAATCGCGTCAACGTGCTGCAGAGCGACCTCGAGAGTGGCCTCAAGGGCTTCGAGGACGGCTCGTTCGACTGCGTGATCCTCTCGCAGACGCTGCAGGCCATGCATCACGTCGAAAGGATCGTGGCCGAGATGCTGCGCGTCGGACGCGAGGCGATCGTCACCTTTCCCAACTTCGGCCACTGGTCGCATCGCCTACAGATTCTCCGGGGGCGCATGCCCGTGTCGGAGTCGCTGCCCTACCAGTGGTACGACACGCCGAACATCCACCTTTGCACCGTGGCCGACTTCGACGCGTTCCTGGTGGAGCGAGGCTATCGCATCGAGGATCGCGTGGTGTTGGCGGGCGGGCGGCCCGTGCAGGCGTGGGCGAACCTGCGCGGCGAGCTGGCGGTGTACAGGATCAGACGGGGCTGATGCGGAATCGGGAAATGCACAGGGATCGTGAAGCGGCAAGAGAAATGCGCATACGGTAGACAGGCGAGTGGCGCATTGGGGCCCGCAGTGGCCCGGGAGTGCAGGTTCCGGACGTTACCGCAGCGGCCCATGAGTGCTACGCATTCGTCGTTCCCACGGAAGCGGGAATCCACTGACTTCCGTTCGCGCGTCGCAGGTGGAACAACGTCGCTGTGCCCCCATGTGCGCGCGCACGACTGCCCTTGCACGCAACGTGTTGATCGCCGACGTCCACAACGACCCGAGACTTCACACCCTCGGGTTTCAGGCAAGTAACGGGCAGCTGCACGGTGGCCTCGAGCCCAGCGCGCCGCTCGCGCGGATTGGCTGCCCTTCCATCGACCTGCCTCGGCGTTTTCGTTCGTGTTCCTCGCCAACTCGAGGTTGTCGGGTTGTTCCATCGTCATCACGCCGCGACCTGCGGCTAGAATTCCGCGATGACAGATGTCCGAGGTGCGGGCGCGCGCACCGAATCGATCGCGCGTATATCGCCTGGCGAGGCTGCGGCACCGCGCGAATCGTGGCGTCAGGCGCTGTTCAACCGGCGGATGCTCATCTGCCTGTTCGTGGGTTTCACCTCGGGTCTTCCGTTGTGGATCCTGATCAACCTGCTGCCCGCCTGGCTGCGCAGCGAAGGCGTCGATCTCAAGACGATTGGCTTCTTCACGCTGATCCAGTTTCCCTACACATGGAAGTTCCTGTGGTCGCCGCTTCTCGACCGCTACGTGCCGCCGTTCCTCGGGCGCCGGCGCGGCTGGATGTTGCTGACTCAGATCGCGCTCCTCGTCTCCATACCGCTGCTCGGCCAGTTCGCTCCCAAGACCGACGTGTGGTCCATCGCGTACCTCGCCGTGGCCGTGGCGTTCTTTTCCGCGAGCCAGGACATCGTGCTCGATGCCTATCGACGCGAGATCCTGCCCGAAGCCGAGCTGGGACTCGGGACGTCGCTGTATGTGAATGCTTACCGCATCTCCAGCCTGATTCCGGGATCGCTGTCACTGATTCTCGCGGACCATCTGCCGTGGTCGTGGGTATACGCGATCACCGCGCTGTTCATGCTGCCCGGCGTGGGCTTGTCGCTGTTCGCGCGCGAACCGGAGCTCACCCACGGACGACCCGCCACGATGCGCGAGGCTGTCGTCGAGCCGTTCCACGAGTTCATCACGCGACGCAGCTGGCACGGTGCGCTGGTCATCCTCGCGTTCATCTTCCTCTACAAGCTCGGCGACAGCATGGCCACCGCGCTTGCCACGCCGTTCTATCTCGACATGGGATTCACCAAGACGCAGATCGGCGTGGTCGCAAAGAACGCCGGACTGTGGCCCGCGCTTGCCGGCGCGCTCATCGGCGGGCTGTGGATGGTCAAGATCGGGATCAATCGCGGATTGTGGCTGTTCGGGGTGGTGCAATGGCTCGCGATACTCGGGTTCGCGACCCTCGCGCATGCCAAGACGCCCGATCTGTGGCTGCTCGCGGGCGTCATCGCCTTCGAGGCACTCGGCGTGGGACTCGGCACCGCGGCGTTCACGGCCTTCATCGCTCGCGAAACCGATCCGCGCTACACGGCGACCCAATTCGCCCTGTTCACCAGCCTTGCCGTTGTGCCGCGCACGCTGGTCAACGCCTCGACCGGGTGGATCGTCGAGCAGACCGGCTGGTTCGATTTCTTCCTGTTGTGCGCGGGACTCGGCCTGCCGGGCATGGCACTACTCTTGCGTGTTGCGCCGTGGCGCGAGCGGTGAGGGGCCAGAGACGATTTCGGTGTCGCCCCGACGGCCGCATCGCCGACGCAATGCAAGCGGCTGCGGTTGCGCCGGGAGCAGAAACGATTCCGGCCCACTCCCGGATTTCGTCTGCTGGCGTCACGCGGCGGACGGACATCGTCTCTCACCTTCTCACATGAACCCGCAAAAATTCAGCGCGATCGCCCACCGCGATCACGACTACTGCAACCCGATCTCCGCGAGCAAGATCGAGCGGCTCCTCGACCTGCTGCCGCTCGACGAGAACTCGCGCGTGCTCGATCTCGGATGCGGTCGCGCCGAGCTCAGCCTGCGGATCATCGAGCGCTTCGGCTCGCAGGTGGTTGCAGTGGACAACTCGTCGCTGATGCTCGATGCGGCGCGCGAGCGGGCGGAGTGGACCGGGGCGCTGCGCAAGTTGCATCTCGACGACATCGACATTCGCGAGTTTCGCGCCGATCCCGAGACCTTTCACCTGTCCGTCATGCTGGGCGCCGGCGGCATTCCGGGCGGCATGTCCGGCATCTGCAAGCAGCTCAAGGTGTGGACGCGATCGGGCGGCTACATCCTCATCGGCGAAGGCTACTGGAAGCAGAAGCCCAACGCCGAATATCTCGCCGTGCTCGGCGGCAACGAATCGGAATTTCTCGATCATCGACGCAACGTGCAGGCGGGCGTCGACGCCGGATTGATCCCGATGCATGCCGCGACGGCATCCGACGACGAGTGGGACGAGTACGAGTGGAAGTATTGCCGCAGCATCGAGCGCTACGCACGCGAGCAACCCGACGATCCGGAAATTCCCGAAATGCTCGCGCGCATAACACGCTGGCGCGACGCATACCTGCGCTGGGGTCGCGATTCGCTCGGTTTCGCGATGTACCTCTTCTACCGGCCGGGCCGTGACGTGGGCTGAAGAGCGCGGCGATACGCGACGGGTGATGGGCGATAGGCGATAGGTGATGGGGGATGGCGAGCTGCGAGCCGTCCTGCGACTTGCTCTTTCACGACTCCGCTGACGATTGGTCGATCGCGTCGAGCTGCTCGGCGATCTCCAGCCATTGCGCTTCGAGCGTTGCAAGCGACCAGGTGATCTCGCCTTGGCGCGCGAGCGAGTTGGTGAGGCGGGCGCGCGCCTCTTCCACGTAAGCATCGGGCGATGCCAGCCACGCGTCGAGCGACGTCTTCTCCTCGCCAAGCTGCGCGAGCGATGCTTCCAGCTTCGCCTGGCGGGCGAGCAACGGCTTGCGAGCGTCCGCGCGACGTTGTCGTGCTTCCGCCTCTGCGCGCTTCTGTGCCTTGCGGTCCACGCCGCGCGGCTGTATCGACGACTGTTCATCTTCCGGGGATTCGCGCCGACGCAGGCCGAGCACGTAGTCGCGGTAGTCGTCGAGATCGCCGTCGAACGGCCTGACGCGACCGCTGTCGACCAGCCACAGTTCGTCCGCCGTCGCACGCAGCAGATGCCGGTCGTGCGCAACGACCACCAGCGCGCCGCCGTAATCCTGCAACGCCTCGGTCAGTGCTTCGCGCATCTCGATGTCGAGATGATTGGTGGGTTCGTCGAGCAGCAACAGGTTCGGGCGCTCGCGCACGATCAACGCGAGCGTCAGGCGTGCCTTCTCCCCGCCTGAGAAGCGCTCCACCGCCGCGGTCGCCATGTCGCCGCGCAAGTCGAAGCCGCCAAGGTAATCGCGCAGCTCCTGCTCCCGCGTGGCCGGCTCCAGTCGCTGCAGGTGCCACAACGGTGTGTGCTCGAGGCGCAGCGCTTCGACTTGATGTTGTGCGAAATAGCCGATGCGCAGGTGCTGCGCGACATGTCGGCGTCCTTCACGCAGCGCGAGCGTGCCGGAGAGCGCCTTGAGCAGCGTGGATTTGCCTGCGCCGTTGGCGCCGAGCAATCCGATGCGCGCGCCGCTCAGCACCGACCAATCGACCTCGGCAAGCACTGGCGGGGAATCGTCCCGGTATGCCAGGGTCGCGTGCTCGAGCTTCACCAACTGTCGCGCACTGTGCTCGACCTCCGGAAATGAAAACGAGAACGGGCTGTCGACGTGCGCTGCGGCGATCAGCTCCATGCGCTCGAGCGCCTTGATGCGGCTCTGCGCCTGCTTCGCCTTGGTCGCCTTGGCGCGGAAGCGATCGATATAGCTGCGCAGGTGCTCGATCTGGCGCTGTTGCTTGCTGTATGCGGCTTGCTGAAGTGCGAGCTGCTGGGCACGCTCACGCTCGAACTGCGCGTAGTTGCCGCTGTAACGAGTGAGCTTGAGTCGATCGACGTGGACGATCGAGTCCACCACGGCGTCGAGAAAATCGCGATCGTGGGTGACCAGCAGCAGCGTACCCGGGTAGCGCGCGAGCCAGTCCTCGAGCCACAGGACCGCATCGAGGTCGAGGTGGTTGGTGGGCTCGTCGAGGAGGAGCAGGTCCGAGCGACACATCAGCGCCTGCGCGAGGTTGAGCCGCATGCGCCAACCGCCGGAGAAGGTTGCGACCGGGTCGCGCTGTCGCGCCTCGCTGAAGCCGAGTCCGGCGAGCAGCGTTGCCGCGCGCGAGCGCGCACCGTAACCGCCGATGGCCTCGAAACGGTGGTGCAGCTCGGCCAGCGCGACGCCGTGCGCGGCTGCGTCCGCGTGCGACGGTGCTGCGCCCGCCGCGGCGAGGTCGCGTTCGATGGCGCGCAACTCGGCGTCACCATCGAGCACGTATTCGATGGCGGGTGCCGCGGTCGTCGGTGTTTCCTGCGCGACATGCGCCAGGATCCAGCGTTCCGGCAGTTCGATCGAGCCCTCGTCGGCGAGGATCTCGCCGCGAATGGCGGCCAGCAAGCTCGACTTGCCGCTTCCGTTGGCGCCGACGATGCCGACCTTCTGCCCCGCGTGCACCGTCAGGTCGGCGTCATGGAGCAGGCGCTTGGTACCCCTCGATAGGGTGAGAGATGTAAGACGCAGCACTGAAAGAAAGGCGGAGTTGGGGTACGGGGACTAGGGACTAGCGTGCACAATGCGCGTGTCGTCTCCTGTACTCATCACTTCCCGGTGTGTTGCGTACTGTTCCGCGATGGAAAGGGCGGGCACTCCAGCCCCTGATCCCTGGCCTCTAGCCGCGCTTCTCGCCATTCAGTTCGAAGTCGTAATCCACGATCAACGGCGCGTGATCGGAAAAGCGCCTCTTCTTGTAGATTGCCGCGGCGCGCGCCGTGGAGGCGATGCGCGGCGTGGCGATCTGGTAATCGATGCGCCATCCGACGTTCTTGGCCCATGCCTGGCCCCGATTGGACCACCACGTGTACTGCTCGGGCCGCGGATCCACCTTGCGAAATACATCAACGAAGCCAAGCTCTTCGAACACTCGCGTGAGCCAGGCACGCTCCTCCGGCAGGAACCCCGAGTTCTTCTGATTGCTGCGCCAGTTCTTGAGGTCGATCGGCTGGTGCGCGATGTTCCAGTCGCCGCACAGGACCACCTCGCGGCCACTGCGCACCAGCGCGTCGAGGTGGGGGAGGAACACTTCGAGGAAGCGGAACTTCGACGCCTGCCGATGCGGCCCGCTGGAGCCGGAAGGCAGGTAGACGCTGATCACCGAGAGCGAGCCGAAATCGGCCTCGACGTAGCGCCCTTCGCAATCGAACTCGTGGCATCCGAATCCGGTGGTTACGCGATGCGGCATGCGCGCATAGATCGCTACGCCCGCGTAGCCCTTGCGCTCGGCGGGATGGAAAGTCGCGCTGCAACGACGCGGCGCGCGCAGCGAACGCGGCACATCGTCGTGGTGTGCCTTGATCTCCTGCAGGCACACGACGTCCCACGGCTCGCCGCGCGTGAGCCAGTGCGCAAGCCCTTTGCGTTCCGCCGCGCGAATGCCGTTGACGTTGAGAGTGATGATGCGCATGGCGCGATTTTACGGTGAGCTCGCAAGCTCCATGAGGTTCTTGGCGATGGGCTCTCGGTTGTTGGCCTGCGCGATCGGAAGTCGCGTCAAGCTCCGGCGCCGGAGCGCTCTGATGTCAGGCGGCCGCGCTCGCCATCGCAGGCACGCTTGGAACCAAGGTCCAAGAACCAGAACGCAAACACCGCCGTTATACTTTCTCTCCCGCTCCAGCATCGCCACTTCCTTGTCCTTCCGCCACGCCTTCCTCGAATTCTCGCTTGCCCGCGACGTGCTGCGATTCGGCCACTTCGTCACCAAGGCAGGGCGCGAAACGCCGTACTTTTTCAACGCCGGACTGTTCAACGACGGCGACAGCTTGCGCCGACTCGGACGTTATTACGCGGAGGCTCTGATCGCGGCGAACGTGCCGTTCGACCAGCTGTTCGGGCCGGCGTACAAGGGCATTACGCTGGCAGCGGCGACGGCCATTGCCCTTGCCGAAAAAGGGCACAATGTGCCGTTCAGCTTCAACCGCAAAGAGGCGAAGGACCACGGTGAAGGAGGGGTGGTGGTGGGTGCCCCGCTGAACGGCCGGGTGATGATCGTCGACGACGTCATCACCGCGGGCACTTCGGTGCGCGAGTCGGTCGAATTGATCCGGAACGCGGGCGCGACGCCCGCCGGCGTGGTCATCGCGCTCGACCGGATGGAAAAGGGACGCGGGCAGCGGTCGGCGGCACAGGAAGTGCAAGACGCCTTCGGAATACCGGTGGTGGCCATCGCCAATCTCGACGACCTCATGAGCTTCCTCGCAACCCGGCCCGACCTGGCCCACAGGACCGGCGAGCTCGCGGCTTATCGTGCCCGCTATGGCGCAACTTACCCCTGACGTAGACCAAGCTGCTCCCGGGCCCGACCAAGCCGCTCCGGCGCGCGCCGACCGCGTCTTGCCGCCGCTTGCCCCGCGCGTGGTACCGCCCGACATCATCGACAAGCATCCCCAGGTGTCGAAGGGCTCGTTGCGCTGGCTCTACGGCGGGCTGCTCTTCAGCCTGATGCTGGTCGCCCTGGCCCTCGCGCTCGCCCCGCTGGCGCGCGCCACGACGTACAAATGGGTCGACGACCACGGCGTTGTGCATTACACCGACAAGATGCCGCCCGAAGCGATCGACAAGGGTCGCGTGGAGCTCAACAAGCAAGGCATCCCGGTGAAGAAGGTCGACCCGGCGCCGAGCATCGAGCAACGCCGCGCCGTGCAGGCCGAGGCCGAGCGGCTCAAGGAAACGTCCAAGGAGCGCGAGGCGACCGAACGCCGTGATCGCGCGTTGCTGCAGTCGTACACGAGCGAGAGCGAGATCGACCTCGCCCGCAGCCGCGCGCTCGCGACCATCGACTCGCAGCTGCAATCCTCGCAGGCCTACCTCGCGCAGCTCACGCGCCGCCGTGCCGAGCTCGACTCGAAGAAAACGGCGCTGGGCGACAAGCCTTCGCCGCCGGCGCTCGAGCGCGAGCTCGAGAGCATTCAAAGCGAACTGGCGAAGCACGAGGCGTTCGTGAGCGAAAAGAAACAGGAGGTCGCGAACGTCACGGCGCGTTATGACTCGGACAAGCAGCGCTGGCGCGAGCTGCGCGCCATCGCCGACGCGAACGCGGCCGCTGCGGCCGGCGTGTCGAGCGCGCAAACCGCGCGTCCCAAGGCCTCGACGGCTCCCACGCGCAACTAGCGTTCGGCGCAATCGCGGATAGGGCGGCGTCAACGCCGCCTTTTTGCTTTTGCGGCCCGTACGATCCCTCGGCGTCGCTGTTGCAATCGTCTGCACGGCCGTCGGAAAGCCAACTGCGGTCTGCGCTTCGCTGGCCTGCGATAATGGCGCATTCCCCTGCTTCTCTTCCTGGCCGCGCGCAGCGCCGCGGATCCCGCTCATGGCTCAATACGTTTACACGATGAATCGCGTGGGCAAGGTCGTGCCGCCCAAGCGCGTCATTCTCAAGGACATCTCGCTGTCGTTCTTCCCCGGCGCCAAGATTGGCGTGCTCGGCCTCAACGGCGCGGGCAAGTCGAGCCTGCTTCGCATCATGGCGGGCGAGGACAAGGAGTACGACGGCGAAGCGACGCCCATGCCGGACCTGCGCATCGGGTTCTTGCCGCAGGAACCGCGGCTTGCGCCGGAGCAGACGGTCCGGGAGGCAGTCGAGCAGGGCATGAGCGAGGTGCTCGAGGCGCACAAGAAGCTCGAGCAAGTGTATGCGGCGTATGCCGAGCCCGATGCGGACTTCGACGCGCTCGCCGCCGAGCAGGCGCGACTCGAAGCGATCATCGCGGCCGCCGGCAGCGATGCGAACGTGCAAATGGAAATCGCCGCCGACGCGCTCCGACTGCCGCCATGGGACGCGAAGATCGCGACTCTCTCCGGTGGCGAGAAGCGACGCGTCGCGCTGTGCCGTCTGCTGCTGTCGCGGCCCGACATGCTGCTGCTCGACGAGCCCACCAACCATCTCGACGCCGAAAGCGTGGAGTGGCTCGAGCAGTACCTGCAGAAATTCCCCGGCACCGTGATCGCGGTCACGCACGATCGCTACTTCCTCGACAACGCCGCGGAGTGGATCCTCGAGCTCGATCGCGGCTACGGCATTCCGTGGAAGGGCAACTACTCGAGCTGGCTCGAGCAGAAGGAGCAGCGCCTGCAGACCGAGGCGAAGCAGGAAGCAGGACGCCTCAAGGCGATGCAGAAGGAGCTCGAGTGGGTGCGCCAGAATCCCAAGGGCCGCCAGGCGAAGAGCAAGGCGCGCATCACGCGCTTCGAGGAGCTCGCGAGCTACGAGCACCAGAAGCGCAACGAGACCCAGGAGATCTTCATTCCGGTCGCCGAGCGCCTCGGTAACGAAGTCATCGAGTTCAAGCACGTCACCAAGGGTTACGGCGATCGCCTGCTCATCGACGACTTGTCGTTTCGCGTGCCGCCGGGAGCGATCGTCGGCATCATCGGTCCCAATGGCGCGGGCAAGTCGACACTGTTCCGGATGATCACCGGCAAGGAGAAGCCCGACAGCGGCGAGATCGTCATCGGGCACACCGCGCAGCTCGCGGTCGTCGACCAGTCGCGCGAAGCCTTGCCCAACGACAAGACCGCGTGGGAAGCGATCTCCGGCGGGCTCGACATCCTGCAGGTCGGGCGCTTCGAGATGCCGTCGCGCGCGTACCTCGGCCGCTTCAACTTCAAGGGACCCGATCAACAGAAGAGGGTCGGCGCGCTATCGGGTGGCGAGCGCGGGCGGCTGCATCTCGCGGCAACGCTGCTCAAGGGCGGCAACGTGCTGCTGCTCGACGAACCCTCCAACGATCTCGACGTGGAAACGCTGCGCGCGCTCGAAGAGGCGCTCGGCGAATTCGCCGGCAGCGTGCTGGTGATCTCGCACGACCGCTGGTTCCTCGATCGCATCGCCACGCACATCCTCGCCGCGGAAGACGACTCGAAGTGGGTCTTCTACGAGGGCAACTACAAGGAATACGAGGAAGACAAGCGGCGCCGCCTCGGCGAGGAAGGCGCGCGACCGCATCGCCCGCGCTACAAGCCGCTCATGCACTAGCGGACGCGCCGAAGTCTCGCGACGCGGCTAGCGTCGGCGCTCGGGCGAGTATTCGATCGCGTCGCGCCGGCGAAAAAACGCAGCGCCGCTAAGCAATAAGCTGCCCGCCAATGCGCCTTGCGACGAACGGCCTACGCCTTACGAACGATATCGCAATGGCCTGTTGAGCGAGCATCATGCGCGCATGCTCGCCTCACGCCTCGGTGCGCTCATCAAGGAACGACGCATGCTGCGTCAACTCACGCAGGCGGAGCTCGCTCGCCTCGCTGGCGTGTCACGTGCAGTGATCATGCGACTCGAGCGGCCCGGCGGTCGATGCGTACGCATCGAGGTCGTCGAGCAGGTCCTGCGCGCGCTTGGTTTGCGCATACGCATCGCGGATCACGCTGTCGCGCCGATGTCCGAGCGGGCCGCCACGGTTGTGATGCTTCATTGACAACGGAACAGGAGGCCTGGCTGCCCGGACACTCTCTCGCCCATCCCCTTCGCTGGGTCTTCGCCGCGGCCCTGGCTGTCCCGAGTTTTCTCGTCCGCGAGGGATTATCCCGGCCCTCGATCCACGCAGACCGTGGGCGAGCATGCCTGGATCCGGCGAGCGTCGGCGCGGAATGCGCGCCTACTTCGCCGCCGCGTCGCTTTTCGACGAAGGTGCCTTTCCGACGACCTCGAGCAATGCATCGATCACGCCGTCCTTGAGCATGCCGAGTGCCCGGGCGGCCGCAAGCGAGACGTCGGCGATGCGACCGCGGATGGCGGGTCCGCGATCGTTGACCACGACTTCGACGCTGCGCTGATTCTCGAGGTTGGTGACACGCACGCGCGTACCGAATGGCAGCGACGGATGCGCCATGGTGAGGGCCTGTGCGTCGAACATTTCACCGCTCGCCGTCTTCTTGCCGTCGAATCCGTCCCCATCGCCATACAGCGAAACCTTGCCGCGCTGTCGGAACGCGCTCCCGGCCTGCGCAGGCGGTGTGGTTGGCGGAGGAGGGCCGATCTGTGGCGGCGGAGCGATCTCGACGGTCGGCGGTGGGGATGGCGGCGGCGACGTGGGTGTCGTTGGCTGTTGTGCGCACCCCGCCACGACGAGCGTCAGCAGGGCGAGCGCGCAGGCCGCGCGCGCTTTCAGCGGCGATCCCGGGTCACCCCAGCTTGGCGCGCAGAATGGCATTGACTTGTGCCGGATTCGCCTTGCCCTTCGACGCCGCCATCACCTTGCCGACGAGCGCGTTGAACGCCTTGTCCTTGCCTTCGCGTACCTGTGCAACGATCGGCGCGTTGGCGTCAATCACCTCGCCGACCAGTTTCTCGATCGCGCCGGCGTCGGAGATCTGCTTCAATCCCTTGCGCTCGATGATGGCGTCGGCATCGCCTTCACCATTCCACATCGCATCGAAGATGTCCTTCGCAATCTTGCCGGAGATGGTGCTGTCCTGGATCCGGCCAAGCAGGCTGGCGAACTGCTCCGGCGCTACGCGGGACGCGCTCACGTCGAGCTCGTGGCGATTCAATGCCGCGGACAGCTCACCCAGCACCCAGCTTGCGGCGAGCTTCGCGCCGTCGCGCAGATGCGCCACGACCTGTTCGTAATAGCGCGCAAGCTCGTGGCTGGCCGTCAACGTCGTCGCTTCGTAGGGGCTTAGCGCGAAGTCGCGCTCGAAGCGCTCCTTCATCTGCGCCGGCAGCTCCGGCATCTGCGCGCGGACCCGCTCGATCCATTCGCGATCGATGACCAGCGGCGGAAGGTCGGGATCGGGAAAGTAGCGGTAGTCCTGCGCGTCTTCCTTGCTGCGCATCGAACGCGTCTCGTCGCGGTCCGGATCGTAGAGCCGCGTCTCCTGCACCACCGAGCCGCCGTCCTCGATCAGCTCGACCTGCCTGCGTACCTCGTATTCGATCGCGTGCTGCAGGAAACGGAAGCTGTTGAGGTTCTTGATCTCGCAGCGCGTGCCGAGCCCGGTCTCGCCCGACCGGCGCACCGACACGTTGGCATCGCAGCGGAAGCTGCCCTCCTGCATGTTGCCGTCGCAGATGCCGATCCAGGTGACCAGCTGATGCAGCGCTTTCGCATAGGCGACCGCCTCCTGGGCGCTGCGCAGGTCCGGCTCCGAGACGATCTCCAGCAGCGGCGTCCCGGCACGATTGAGATCGATACCGGTCATGCCGTGGAAATCCTCGTGCAGGCTTTTGCCTGCGTCCTCCTCGAGGTGCGCACGCGTCAGTCGTACGCGAATCTCGCCGCGCGTCGGCGACACGATCGGCACCTCGCCGCCGGCGACGACGGGAATCTCGTACTGCGAGATCTGGTAGCCCTTGGGAAGGTCGGGGTA
>DATKLH010000294.1:0-2345 GCA_035542515.1 Casimicrobiaceae bacterium | reverse complement strand
CGCAGCGGGCTTCGGTTGACCGACACAATCGCCCCGCGGACTGACACAAACGCCACAGTCCCCCTCCAACGCGAATATTCGCGCGCGGCCCTTCATTGCCGCTTCCGCCAGCGGCGTCGTACAATCAGCCCAACACCGATTCCAGGCAATGATCCCCACACCCCCATGAACCGTACGCACATTTCCGGCAAAGGCTTGCGCTGCCGCGCGTACGCATGGGGTTGCCGCGTTCGCGCTCTGTTCGGCGCAACGCCGCTGCCACTGTCCTGAAGCGTCCGTCGGCGATCCCGCCGGGCGTTGAAAGCGGCGGGATCGATCGAAACACGGGCCACCTCCCGTTTCGCCATTCCGCCGGTTGTTCGAACCGCGGCCCTCGCGCGCACCCCGTGCGAGCGGCGAAGGTGAGTGTCATGCGAAGCAGGCGACGTTTGCAGCGTCTTTTGCGCCGAACCTTCGGCGGCCTTTGGCTCGTCCCCGATTTCCGCAAGCTGTGGACGTCGCTGACCATCACGGCGTATGGCGCGCAGATCACCAACCTCGCGCTGCCGCTCACTGCCGCATTGCTGCTGCACGCCACGCCGTTGCAGATGGGCGTGCTGGTTGCGCTCGAAACGCTGCCGTTCGCGCTGGTGTCGCTCCACACCGGCGTGCTGCTCGATCGCGTGCGCAAGCTGCCGTTGGTGATCGTCGCGGACGTGAGCCGAGGCATCGTCCTGCTGCTCATACCGCTTGCCGCCTTCACCGACGTGCTTTCGATGGGCGTGCTGTACTTCGTCGGCTTCTTTTGCGGGATGCAGAACGTCGTCGGCGGAGCGGCGTACCAGGTGCTGATCGCGCAGATGGCGGGGCGCAAGCGGCTCGTCGAGGCGAACGCGAAGATTACGCTCGGCGAGACCTCATCGGCTCTCGTCGGACCGGGTCTCGCCGGCGCGCTGATCCAGATCCTCACCGCGCCGTTCGCGATCCTCGTCGACGCGGTGACCTTCCTGCTGTCCGCGTTGATGTTGCGCAGGCTCAAGGTGCCGCACGATGTCGTCCAGCCGCGCAGCAACCGGTCGATGCTCGCCGAGATCCACGAGGGACTGGTGCTGGTGTGGCGCAATCGCACGCTGCTCGCGCTCGCCATCATGGCCGGCGCCTGGCAGGTGCTGCATCACATGCAGCTCGCGGTGTTCATCCTCTTCGCGACGCGCGAGCTCAACATCGGCGCCGGCGGAATCGGGGCGGCGTACATGGCCGGCGGCGCCGGGTGCGTGATCGCAGCCTCGCTGGCCGAGCGGCTGTCGCGTCGCTTTGGCGTGGGGTCGGTGATCGTCATCGGCCTTTCGTGCACCGCGCTGGCGTGGCAGTTGTTCGGGCTCATCCGCGGCGAAGGATCGACCGCAGCGGTCGCGCTCGCCAGCGTGATGCTGCTGTTCGACTTCGGCGCGGTCCTTTACGGCATCAACTATCTCGCGCTGCGTCAGGCGATCACGCCGGATCGACTCCTCGGGCGCATGACCGCGACGATGCGCTTCTTCACCGTGGCCGGCGCGCCGCTGGGATCGCTCGCCGGTGGCACGCTCGCGACGATCGTCGGACTGCGCGCAACGCTGCTGACCATCGGCGCGCTGGCGATCGTGCTGGTGGTGTGCGCGCTGCGCTTCTCGCCGGTCCGTGCGCACCGTCACCTGCCGGTGGCCGTGGCCGATTGATCGCGGTGACACGCGGCGCGCCGGCGATACAAGCTCGCCGCGCGCCGCTTCGCCGTCGACGCGGTCAGAACACGGGCTGGCGCTGATCGATCGGCGGCTTCGCGCTATCGGTCATGCGATCGGCAATGTCGATCCAGCCGCCACCCATCGCCTTGTAGACGTTGACGTTCGCGACGTAGAGAGAGGTCCGCACCGCGGCGAGCTCGAGCTGCGCCGGGAACAGCGACTGCTCGGCCTGCAATACGGTCGAGTAGGGCGCGTATCCGCCTTCGAACTGCAGTCGCGCGAGCCGCGCATAGTCGCTCAGCGCGGCCACCAGCCGCTCTTGTGCCGCGACCTGCTCGCGCAGCTTCGAGTGCGCGTACAGCGCGCTGTCGACGTCGGCGAACGCGCTCTGGATCGACAGCCGATAGCTCTGCAGCGCTGCGCGCTGATCGGCCTCCGCTTGCGCAACCTGGCTGCTGATCGCGCCGAAGGTGAAGATCGGACCGCTGATCTGGCCCGCGTAGCTCCACACGCGCGCCGGGCCTTCGAACAGCTTCGACAATTCGACGCTCGATGTTCCGAGCACGCCGGTGAGCGAGATCGTCGGGAAATAGAGCGCCTTCGCCGCGCCGATCTGCGCGTTCGCCGCGATCAGGTTCTGCTCGG
>DATKLH010000293.1:0-14147 GCA_035542515.1 Casimicrobiaceae bacterium | reverse complement strand
TCTTCGGCCATGAGCGCGGAGCGTTCACGGGTGCATTGCGGCTGAAGCATGGGCTGCTCGAGCAGGCGAACGGTGGCACGCTGTTCCTCGACGAGATCGGAGACATGCCGCTGGCCATGCAGGTGAAGCTGCTGCGTGTGCTGCAGGAGCGGACCGTCAAGCGACTGGGCGGCGAGCAGGCGGTTCCGGTGAACTTCCGCCTCGTCTGCGCGACCCATCGCGACCTCAAGAAGCTGGTCGAGCACGGTACCGTCCGCGAGGACCTCTTCTATCGGGTGAACGTCGTCCATCTGCGCGTGCCGCCACTGCACGAACGTCCGGAAGACATCCTATGGTACGCCCGTCGTTTTCTGCGCGAAGTGGCGCAGCAAAGCGGCGGACCGACGAAGACGCTGTCGCCGGCTGCGGAGAAGGCGCTGCTCGCTCACTTGTGGCCCGGCAACGTGCGCGAGCTTCGTCACTGCATCGAGCGGGCCTTCGTTCTCACGCCGGGCACGACCCTCGATGCCAACGTGCTCTTCGACGAAGAACAGGCCTGCAGCGATTGCGGTGTCGCAGCCAGTTGCCGCGGGGTCGCACAGCCGAGCCTCAGCAACTGTCTCGACGAGTGCGAACGCCAGTACCTGCTGCAGGAGCTCACGCGAAACGACTGGCAGATGGCAAAGACCGCGAGTGCGATCGGAATCAGCCGCAAGAATCTCTGGGAGCGGCTGCGGCGGTTGAATCTGAGCGTTCCTGCGCGCGTTCTGCGCGAAGACGACGAACAGCAGCCGCGCTCCACGTAGCAACCCACCGCACGACGCGCGCTGGCATCCATGAAAGCGTTCTGCGTGCTCGGCGCTTCGGCATTGCGCGAACAGGATTTCGTCTGCGATCTGATCGCGGGTTTGCGTATCGACGGCTGGTCGGTTTCCAACATCAAGCGGGCACCCGACGGGTTCGATCTCGACCAGCCCGGCAGGGGTTCGTATGCCAAGCGCGAGGCTGGTTGCAGTGAAGTCATGCTCGTTGGCGACCGAAGGCTCGTGCTGATGCAGGAGTTTCGCCACGCCGAGCCGTCGATCGACTCGCTTCTCGCGCGCCTGGAGCCGGTCGATGTCGTGATGCTCGAAGGGTTCAGAAACGCGGCGCTTCCAACGGTGGAGGTGTGGTTGCGAGCAAGCGGACGCAGCCCGCGCTGGCTCGAAAATCCGCACGTCTTCGCCGTGGTCTCCGACGGACCCGTCGATAGGTCGATCGCCAGCTTCCAGCCGACCGACGTCGCCGCGTTGGCGACTCATATTGCCAAATACCTGCGGCTGGTTCCGCGCTCCGCGGCGCAATCCCGCTAAGCTGGCAGCGCGCGTACGAACACGCTGACGAGCTTCGCATCGACAGCGGAAGCGACCGAGTCGTCGACATGCACGCCTGCAACGTCGCGGGCAACGAAGCGGCCGGCCACTCGTCTGCGAAACCTCATCGTATCCGGGTCGTTGCCACGCTGAAGATCATCATGTGGCCGGGATGATCATGTCGGCCGACGCTTCGGCGATCGAGATGCAGTTTGCGCAGACGAGCTCCGCCACTTCACTGCGTGAAGTCAGCGCGTTTTGCCTGCGTAGCCCGCGACGCCTGCCTCGTACCACCCGCGGCTCGCGTTCACCACTTTCACGACGAGCAGCATGACGGGAACCTCGATCAGCACGCCAACGACGGTGGCGAGCGCGGCGCCCGATTCGAAGCCGAACAGACTGATCGCCGCCGCGACCGCGAGCTCGAAGAAGTTGCTCGCGCCGATCAGTGCGGATGGACAGGCGATCGAATGCTTCTCGCCGAGCCTGCGATTGAGCCAGTACGCGAGCGCGGAGTTGAAGGCCACCTGGATGAGGATTGGAACGGCGAGGAGCGCGATGACCAGCGGCTGCTTCAGGAACGCTTCACCTTGAAACGCGAACAGCAGCACCAGCGTCGCGAGCAGTGCTGCGACCGACCAAGGCGTGATCCGTGCCACGGCCTCATCGAAGGCGCGTTGCCCGCGACCAAGCAAAGCGTGCCGTATGCCCTGCGCGATCGCCACCGGGATCACGATGTAGAGAACGACCGACGTAAGCAACGTCGACCACGGCACGGTGATGCTCGAGATCCCCAGCAGCAGCGCCACGATCGGGGCGAATGCGAACACCATGATGGTGTCGTTGAGCGCGACCTGTGACAGCGTGAACAGCGGATCGCCGTTGCTGAGACGGCTCCAGACGAACACCATGGCCGTGCAGGGGGCGGCCGCGAGCAGGATCAGACCTGCGATATAGCTGTCGATCTGGGCTGCAGGCAGCAGGGGCGCGAACAGGCCGCGGATGAACAGCCAGGCGAAGAGTGCCATCGAGAACGGTTTGACGAGCCAGTTCACGAACAGCGTGACGCCGATGCCGCGCAGGTGCTGCCGGACCTCGCTCAGCGCGCTGAAGTCCACCTTCATCAGCATCGGGATGATCATCACCCAGATCAGCAGCCCGACTGGAAGATTGACCCGCGCGATCTCCAGATTTCCCAGCGCCTGGAACGCGGATGGCACGAGCCGGCCCAGTGCGACTCCGGCAACGATGCACAGCGCGATCCAGATCGAAAGGTAGCGCTCGAATGCACTCAGCGACGGTCGCCGTTCGGCCTGGGCGGCGACGACCTTCGCGGCCGCGGGTGTGTTCACTTCACGACCCTTTGCGCACGCGAGTCATCGACATCGCGCGCGCAGTTGCGGTTCAACACGGAGCGCTCGCAGCGCTGGTCGTTCAGGAGCAGCACCCACCTCGCGTCGCGACGGGAATCTTCGCGCTGACCGGTGTCGAGGCGGGTGCACAGCAGGCGCTCTGTGCCGTCGTCGCGTGCGCGGTGGTAGCGCCGCCGAACACCGGGATCGAGCCCAGGCTATGGTAGGTCTCCCAGGCGATGCCCTGCGGATCGGTCACCCAGTACTTGTCGGAGTTCGCGTAGCAGCAATTCGCGCCGACTTCCTCGACGAGGCTTTCGTCGGCGGCTGCGAGCTGGCCTCGCAATGCCTTGAGCTCGTCGTCGGTGTCGACCTGGATTCCCAGGTGGTTGACGCCGGCTTGCGCACCGCGAGCCGAAATCGCGAAGTTGATGCGCGGATCCTCCAGCATCCACTTGGCGAAGTCCGGCTTCACCACACTCGGCGCGGCACCGAACACCTGGGAGTAGAACCGCACGCTTTCGTCGATGCTGTTGACCGCTACATGAACGTGAAATCTTTTCATGGTGCCTTCCTTTTACGTTGGATCACCGGTGCGCAGGCGATATCGCAGGTCGCACCCCGGCAACAGTTCTCGGTGAGGTACGCTACGAGTCCGTTCATCGTCCCGAAATTCGCCGAGTAGTAGATGAACCGGCCCGCCTGGCGCGCCGTGACGAGGTCGGCGTGGGTAAGCTCCTTCAGGTGGAACGACAGCGTCGCGTTCGGCAGGTCGAGCTTCTCGGCGATCGCCCCCGCGGACAATCCTTCCGGCCCTTGCTCGACCAGCAGCCGAAAGATGTCGAGCCGCGATCCCTGTGCCAGTCCGGCAAGCGCTGCCAGAACGTCGTTCTTGTGCATTGGGATCCCGGCCGACTCAAGCCACCGCATCGCTGGGCGGCACGCTGGTGCCTATGGCGGCTAGCTTTTGCGCGAGGCTCAGGCGATCGAGCTTCGCGATCGGGAGGCTCACGAACAGACGAATGCGACTGAGGAGGATATGGCCGCTCTGCGAGAACGCCTTGCGTTTGTCTTCGTCGCTTCCCCGTACGGCGGCCGGGTCCGGAACGCCCCAGTGCGCAGTCATCGGCTGGCCCGGCCAGATCGGACACACTTCACCGGCGGCGTTGTCGCAAACGGTGAACACGAAATCGAGCGGCGGAGCGTCGGACTGCGCGAACTCGTTCCAGTCCTTGCTACGCAGGTGGTCGGTCGGCAGGCGATTCTGCCGCAGGAACTCGATCGCGAACGGATTCACGATTCCGGTCGGGTGCGAGCCGGCGCTGTAGGCGAGGAAACGTCCGGCACCCACCTGACGGAGGATCGACTCGGCGATGATGCTGCGAGCGGAATTGCCGGTGCATAGGAACAGGACGTTGAACGGGCGCTGCTTATCCATCGGACGGCTCACGAAAGAAGATTGGAGACAGCAACCGCGTGTCGAAGAGCTGCTCCACGACAGCATGACGGCACTGCGAGGACGCAACCGCGTCGCCGCGGCGGTCCTTGACGTGTCGCGCCCAGTGGACGACATGGCAGGACACACGCCCGGTCGCTTCAGCAGTTCTACATTTCTAGTAAAACGGAAATAACGGCGACTGTCAACCCCCAGGTCGGGCGGACCGTCAGCGTCGCGTTCGCCGCTGTGCGCTTGACCGCGGGCTTCGGAATGGCCAGCCGTTCGCGTTGTCGCAAGCCAATCGATGCGTCCGTATCGCAACGCTCAATGGGCGCTCTCGACGGAAAGAACAACGAGACCGTCGTCGTCGAAGGCAATCTCGACGATGTGTCCCCGCCGCATCATCATTCTTCCCGGCCGGGCCGAGCAGGGGCTGAAGGAACACGGCGCGCCTCTCAAAGCGCTGCGTCGCGGCGATGCGGACGAGTGCGAACGCCTGCGTCGGGCCAACATACGCCGCCTGCACGTCGCAACCCAGCTCTCTCAAGAGGTCAGGAAGCGACTCGCGCACGGATTCGTCGTCGTCGACAACCGATACCAGAGGACGCACAGAAATCACCGATTCTCCAAAATAACGCGGCGCACCCCGCCACGCGATTCCGACCGATGGGTTCCAGCGCCGGATCACCCGCGAGTACGGCACGGCCGCGGTCACGATCGAGGATGCCCCAGTCCGGGGCAGACGTCCACGATACCTTGGTATTGCCGGGGTTTTCCAGCGGAAGTGGCATCATCTTCGGCATTGCGGACAGCGGCTGCGGGGATTGTGCACATGCGCGATCGGCATCGATGAGGAACAGTCGAGTAGTTGCAGCGCGGTGGATCGCGCGCTTGCACTATCGCCTGGCTTTCGCGCTGGTCGCCAGCGTGCTGCTGGGCGCATGCGCGACATTGCCGGAGGTTACGGACCGACCGCATTCGGAGGCGCTCGCGCCGTCAGCGCAAAGCCCGTTGGCCGCCATCGCGCTTCGGTCCACGCCGGGACCGTCACAGACGGGGTTCCGTCTTCTTCCCGAGGGCTTCAATTCGCTCGACGCGCGGGTGGAACTGGTTCGTCGCTCCACCGCCTCGCTCGACCTGCAGTATTACCTCATCCAGAACGATCGCACCGGCCGTCTGTTGATGCGAAACCTGCGCGACGCGGCGCTGCGTGGCGTGCGCGTTCGCTTGCTGGTGGACGACCTGAATACCGCTGGCGCCGACGACATGTTTCGCGGGCTCGCGGCTTTTCCCAATGTCGAGGTGCGCCTGTTCAATCCGTTCTGCTGCGCTCGCGGGAGCCTCGCGACACGCTTCGCGGCGTCGCTCATGGATTTCACGCGGCTCAACCATCGCATGCACAACAAGCTGTTCATCGCCGATGGGGCGATGGCCGTGATGGGCGGACGCAATATCGCGGACGAGTACTTCGCGCGCAGCGCGATGAGCAACTTCCTCGACATGGATGTGCTCGTGGTCGGCGATGTCGTGAGTCGTCTCGCCGGCATCTTCGATGGTTACTGGAACAGCGCACAGGCGTACCCGATCGAATCGGTCCTCCGCGAGCCCGCCGATCCCGAGGCGCTCCGTCGAGCTTTCGATCGCCTCGTCGACGTGGGTCCGCAAATGATGACGGTTCCCGCCGCACCGATGGACATGCTGGGTCATCGTCGGCTGGGAGTCGAGCTCGACTCGGGTCGCCTGGAGCTCGCGTGGGGCACTGCGCGCGTATTCGCCGACCTGCCTGCCAAGGTCATGGCCACCTCCCGCGAGATGGCGAGCGCGATGAGCGTGCAGATGAATGTGATGGACCGCGTTTCGGAGTCGAACCGCGAGGTGCTCATTTCGTCGCCGTATTTCGTTCCGGGCGACGCCGGTGTCGAGGCCTTCGCAGCGCTGCGCAAGCGTGGCGTCGACGTCGTGATACTCACCAACTCGCTCGCCACCAACGACGTGCCGGTGGTTCATATCGGGTACGCGCGCTATCGCGTGCGATTGCTTCGCTCCGGGGTCCAGCTCTACGAGCTGAGCCCGAACGGTGACCATCAAAGCGAGGTGTCCACCTTTACGGCGATGTCGCAGGGGCGACTCCACGCAAAGGCCGCAGTGATCGACCAGTCGATGGTCTACATCGGTTCGTCGAACCTCGATCCGCGATCAGACAGTACCAACACCGAGCTCGGCATGGTCGCGCGCTGTCCGGAGCTCGCCATGCAGGTGCGACGGGTCATCGATGCCAGCGTCGCGCACAACTCCTACCGGTTGCAGTTCGGGCCCGACGGCGAGCACCTGGAATGGATCGTGATGGGCAAGGAGCCCGAGGTCGTGTTGACCTCCGAACCGGACGTGACCGGCCTCACGCAGCTTCGCAACATGCTGCTGGCACCGTTCGTTCCGGACCAGTTGTTGTAGGGGCACCGCAGCGGCGGAGCGTGATCGTCGCAGGATCTCCCCTAGCGCCCGCGAGCGAGCGCTTGGCAATGTTCGTCGTCGGTTCGTTACGCGCGGCCTCGACGAAGCGGCCGAGGATGGCTTGCGATTGCCATCCCCCCGGGGTGCTCAGCGCTTGGTGTTGCGCTCCCATCCTGGTAGTGCGGGTGTGAAGCAGTCGGCGGCCCGATCGACCCACCCACCGCGTGTGCTCGGAGACGGGGTCTCCAAGTTCATCGGGTCCACGCATCGCTCGCACGTGTTTCGCTGGCCGATCCATGGTTACCGCCAAAGCCAGCATGCCGATCGCGATGGATGTCATGCATCCAAGCGAACCGCAAAGGTGCATCGCAAACGCCGCAAGCCACGCGCGCGATCAATGACACCAGAGGCACCGCGGCGGGTCGATTGGACTTTGGTCTCGCCCGATACCTTGGTAGGGGTTCGCGCCGGCGGCGAACGAGCCGTTGAGGTGCCTCGAGCGATCGATGTCCCTTCGATCGCCGGGGGCAAGCGGCTTCAGGAAGGGAGCGTTATCTCGCTCGCGAAGCGCGCAGGAGAGGATTCAAGTCGCGCCCCACCGCAGCGCGCGCTCGACGTTCGACCGCGCGGTAGCGTCGCACGAGTTGCAGCCCGAGCGGCGTGAGCGAAGTGCCGCCGCCATGTTCGCCCCCCGCGGTCGTGTGTACCGCCGGACGCACCAGGCAGCGATTGGTCTCCTCGAGAAGGAGCCACGCGCGGCGGTACGACATGCCGAGTGCCTTTGCCGACGACGTGATCGAGCCGGTTTGGTGAATGGCTTCGAGCAGTGCGATCTTGCCGGGGCCGATCGCCAGGCCGCAATCCGCACCGTCGTCGTGAATGTGGAAGCGCACGGTGGGCTTCATCGAGTCCTCCCGGTCTACCCTGCGCTCACGCCCGCGTCGTCGAACGAGACCGCCTTCACCAGTGCGAAGAGGTCGATTCCAACGCGAATCTGGAGCTCGTCCAACGAACGACGCGTGATGCGCGCGATCAAGGTCGCATGGCCGACGCGCAGGTCGACGTCTACCATCGAGGCACCCACCGCACTGATGCCGACGACCTTCGCGCCCAGCACGTTCAGCACGCTGATCCGGGAAGGAGCCTGTAGCGCGATGGCGACGTCGCGCGCGCGAACGCGGGCTCGCACGCGCTCACCGACGACGGCGGCGAGACGCGGCACGATGAGCTTCCCGCCATCGAAGGCCAGCACGCTGAGATCGTGATCGGCATCGTGTTGCGCCAGATGGGTGTCGACTACCGCACCCGCCTCGTATCGTCGCGCGTCGGACGATACGTCGAGTTGGTGCATGACTTCACCCACCGGCCCGACCGCCATGCACGTGCCGTGGGAGAGAATCGCAACTTCGTCGCACAGGCGCGTGACTTCCGCGACGGAGTGGCTCACGTAGACGATCGGCAGGCGCAGTGCATCGCGCAATCGCTCGATATAGTCGAGGATCTCGGCCTTGCGCGCAATGTCGAGCGCGGCGAGCGGTTCGTCCATCAGAATGATCCGCGGTTGCGCCAGCAACGCGCGCCCGATGGCAACGCGTTGCTTTTCGCCGCCCGAGAGCAGGGCCGGCCTGCGGTGCAGGAAGCCTCGCAGTCCGAGCAGGTCGATCACGCGGTCCGCTTCGATGAAGGCATCGGCGTCGGTTCGCAGTCGTCGTCCGTACCACAGGTTCGACTCGACGTTCAGATGCGGGAACAGCAGCGGATCCTGGAAGACATAGCCGATGCGGCGCCGGTGCGTGGGCACGTCGATCCGCTTCGAGGAGTCGAGCAGCACGGTGTCGTTGACGCGAATGCGCCCCTGCGGCGTCGCGATTCCGGCGATGGCATTCAACACGCTCGTCTTGCCCGACCCGGATGGGCCGAAGATTCCGAGGATGGGCGCATCCGATGCGAAGCGCGCGGACAGGCGGAAGTCCCCGAGCCGTTGCTGGATGTCAATGTCGATCATCGGTGTGCAGGCGGCGTGCGCGGCGGGTGAGCCATTCGGACAGGGCCAGTGCGGCCACCGACAGGAGCACCGCGATCACGCTGAGACGCAGTGCCTGAGCGTCGCCACCGGGAACTTGCGTGAACGTGTAGATCGCGAGCGGGAGCGTCTGGGTCTCGCCCGGAATGTTGGACACGAAGGTGATGGTGGCTCCGAATTCACCGAGCCCGCGCGCGAACGACAGCAGCGCACCGGTGACGATGCCGGGCAGGGCGAGCGGCAGCGTGATCGACACGAATACCCATGGGCGCGACCCGCCGAGCGTACGCGCGGCCACTTCGAGGCGTTGGTCGATCGCCTCGATGGATAACCGAACCGGGCGCACCAGCAAAGGAAACCCCATGACCGCCGAGGCGAGCGCCGCGCCGGTCCAGCGGACTGCGAACACGATGCCGAACCAATGATCGAGCCAGGCCCCGATGGGGCCGCGCCGACCGAACAGCACCAGCAACGCGAACCCTACGACCACCGGCGGGAGCACCAGTGGCAGATGGACGGTTGCATCGATCAGCGTCTTGCCGGGAAAGGAGAATCGCGCAAGGAGGTGCGCAACGAGAATGGCCGGTGGCAGGCTGAAGAGCACGCTCACCAGCGCGACGCGTGCGCTTAGCGCGAGGATGCCAAGCTCGTCGGCGCTGAGAACGGTCATCGAGCGGGCCTAATGCGCAACCTCGAAACCGTTGCGCTCCCAGATCGCACGCGCAGGCGCCGAGCGCAGGTATTCGAGCAGTGCCCGCGCGGCCGCGGACTTGCCGCCGGCCAGGACGGCCGCCGGGTAGACGATCGGGGGATACGTGTTGGCCGGAAAAACATCGACGACCTTCACGCCGGGATCGGCGAGAGCGTCGGTGCGGTAAACGATACCCAGCGGTGCTTCGCCTCGCGACACCAGAGCAAGCGCCGCGCGCACGTTCTCGGTTCGAGCGACCTGCTTCTCGACGCTGTCCCACACATTGAGCCGCTGCAATGCAGCCTTGCCATACTTGCCGGCCGGCACGCTGTCAGGATTGGCCATTGCAAGCTTGCCACCGCCCAACGCAGCAGCGAGTGCAAAGCCCGGACCGATCTTCAAGGCCGACGCGGTCGCCGCCGGCGCGACGAGGACGAGGCTGTTGTGCAGCAGATTGATTCGTGTGTCGCGCGCAACAAGGCCACGCTGGTCGAGGTAGTCCATCCAGTCGAGGTCGGCCGAGATGAAGATATCCGCCGGTGCGCCGGCTTCGATTTGCTTCGCAAGCGCATTGCTGGCCCCGTACGCGACGATCACCTTGTCGCCGGTCTGCGACTGGACTTGCGCCGCCTGCTGATCCATCGATTCCTTCAGGCTCGCGGCCGCGAAAACCCTGAGCTCCGCAGCGCCACCAGCCGTCGAGCCGATGATGCCGAGCACAACAGCGAAGCTGCACAGCGCGCGCTCGATCACGACGATCTCCATCCCCGGACAGCGCAATATACCGTCGTATATTACGGCCGACAAGCCGCGCGGTGCCGCGAGCAGCAGGCCGAAGGCGAACCCTCGAGGGGTCTCGCTTATAATCGACGCTGGCGGTTGCGGGATTCGTTCACCTGGCTGCACCCATCGATGCCCATCGAAGCTCCTACACCGAGGGACGTACGCATGCACGGCTTCAGCGCGCGTGCCGAGGTCGGCCGCGTGTTGCAGTGGATCGACCAGCATGCGCATCGGCTGGATGCCGAGCAGGTGCCCGTCGACGATGCCGCGGGTCGAGTGCTTGCCCAATCGGTTAGCGCTCCCATCGACGTGCCTGCGTTCGATCGGTCCGCGATGGATGGCTATGCGGTGCGCGGAGACGAGACCTCGGGAGCGAGCGACTACAACCCGACGGCGTTCACGGTCATCGGCCAGGCGATGCCCGGTCGGCCTTTCGAAGGCACGGTGGGAAGCGGCTGCGCGGTGCGAATCATGACGGGTGCACCGATGCCGCGCGGCGCGGATGCCGTCGTGCCGGCCGAATACGCAACCGAGCGCGACGCGCAAGTTGAGTTCACCCTTGCCGCCGGGCCGGGCAAGCATGTCGGATCGTGCGGCGAGGACATCCGTGCCGGCGCGACCGTCCTCGATGCGGGCCGGCGATTGCGCCCACAGGATGCAGGCCTGCTGGCCTCGCTGGGCATCGCGCACATCACCGCGGTGAAGCAACCGCGTGTACGCATCATCGTGACAGGCAACGAGATCGTCAGTCCCGGCCAGCCCAAGGGCATTTACGACATCTACGACGCCAACTCGGCGATGCTGCGCGGATTGGTCGCACGCGATGGCGGTGTCGTGGAGACGCACTACAGGATCGGCGACGACGCGACGCGGATCCGCGCTGCGCTCCTCGCCCCTGGCGCCGATGTGATCCTCGTGTCGGGAGGATCGAGCGTGGGCAGCGAGGATCATGCGCCGCGTTTGCTTGCCGAGGTCGGCGAGCTGGCGATACACGGTGTGGCGATGCGACCGTCGAGCCCGGCGGGCGCCGGCCGCATCGGCGCGACGCTCGTGTTCCTGCTTCCCGGCAACCCGGTATCGTGCCTTTGCGCATACGACTTCTTTGCTGGACGCGCGATTCGCTTGCGCGCCGGAAGGCCCGCCGATTGGCCGCATCGCACCAAGCAATGCGCCGCTGCCCGCAAGATCGTCTCCGCGATCGGCCGGGTCGATTACTGTCGCGTGCGACTGTCCGGAGAAGAGGTCGAGCCGCTCGCGTTGAGCGGAGCGTCGATACTGTCGTCGACCACGCGCGCGGATGGCTTCGTGATCGTCCCGGCGGAGAGCGAAGGCTACGCACCGGGCACGCCGGTCACGGTGTATCTGTACGATTAGGCGTGCACCAATCCCTTCTCCTCCGCGACCGATGCAACACGATCCACGTCAGACGCAGTTCCTGACCGTCATCACGCGCGACGAAGCGACGGCGCGTTTCCATGAGCATCTGCGCCTTGCTCCGCTCGGTTGCGAAAGCGTTCCGTTGAGCGCCGCCTTGAATCGTATCCTCGCGCAGGACGTGCGTGCGGAGGTCGACGTTCCGTCGTTCGACCGCTCGAACGTCGACGGTTTCGCCGTGCAGGCGGCGGACACGTTTGGTGCGATGGAAGAGGCGACGCGCAGCGTTGCGCTCAACGACGAGGTGCTGTCTCCGGGAGTTGCTCCGCGCGAGACGGTCGCCGCCGGTCGCGCAAGCATGATCGCCACCGGCGGAATGGTGCCTCGCGGCGCGGATGCCGTGGTGATGGTCGAGCACACCGAAGTCGACCGCGCAGGCAAGACCCTCGACATCGCGCGCGCAGTGGTTCCCGGCGAGAACATCAGTTATGCGGGAACCGACATCGCGAAGGGTGAGACGGCTTTGCGCGCCGGTCAGGTGTTGACCTCCCGCGAGATTGGCGTGCTCGCGGCCATCGGAATGGCGCAGGTTCGCGTTTTCCGCCAACCGCAGGTCGCGATTCTGTCCACCGGGGACGAGATCGTCGCACCCGGCGAGCCGTTGCATCCCGGCGCGGTCTACGACTCGAACGCGGCCATCATCGGAGCTGCGGTCGAGGAGTTGGGCGGCAAGGCGATCCAGCTCGGCATCGTGCGCGACGACGACGAAGCGCTCGCCGCCGCCGTCGAGCAGGCTTTGCGCTACGACCTCGTGGTGCTCTCGGGTGGTACGTCGAAGGGCGCCGGCGATCTTTCCTATCGCGTGGTCAGTCGATTGCGCGATCCGGGCATCGTCGCGCACGGCGTCGCACTGAAGCCAGGCAAGCCGATCTGCCTCGCCGTGACGGGCGGCAAGCCGGTGGTGATCCTTCCCGGCTTTCCGACCTCCGCGGTCTTCACCTTCCACGAATTCGTCGCGCCGGTGCTGCGCGCGTATGCGGGCTTGCCGCCGGCGCGACGGCAGGCAGTGACCGCAACGCTGCCGATGCGCGTCAATTCCGAGAAGGGACGAACCGAATACCTGCTCGTCGGCCTGGTTCACGCCGCGGAAGGTCTCGCGGCGTATCCGATGGGCAAGGGATCGGGATCGGTCACGGCGTTCAGCGCGGCCGACGGATTCATCACCATCGACCAGCATACCGAGATCGTCGATGCGGGCAGCGAAGTTTCGGTGCAGCTCCTCGGCAGCAAGCTCGAACCCGCCGACCTGGTGATCATCGGCAGCCATTGCGTGGGACTCGATCTTCTCGTCGGCCAGCTTTTGCGCAAGGGCGTGAGCGCGAAAACGCTCTTCGTCGGAAGCATGGGCGGACTTGCCGCAGCCAGGCGAGGCGAGTGCGACATCGCCGGCATCCATCTGATGGATCCGCAGACGGGTGAATACAACCGTCATCTGCTGACCGAATCGCTTGTGCTGGTGCCCGGCTACGGCCGCATGCAAGGCATCGTGTACCGTCGTGGCGATGCGCGCTTCGAAGGCAAGACCGCGGAGGAAGCGGTCGCGAGCGCGCTGCGCGACTCCGATTGCGTCATGGTCAACCGCAATACCGGCAGCGGCACTCGCATCATCGTCGACAGGTTGCTCGGCGATCGCCGGCCGAGCGGCTACGGGATCCAGACCAAGTCGCACAACGCGGTCGCCGCGGCCGTCCAGCAGTCGCGCGCCGACTGGGGCGTCGCCATCAATACCATCGCCGATCAATACGGGCTGGGCTTCATCGCGCTACAGCCGGAACGCTACGATTTCGTCATTCCAAAATCGCGTGTCGGCCGGCCCGCGGTACGCATGTTCTGCGCGCTGCTCGAGGACGCGAAGGTGCGCGAGTCATTGCGCGAGCTGGGCTTCGACGCGTAGCGTCCGCGGTCGGCGGTGCGAAGGTCGCAAGTGCCGCCGAAGATCGACTCCTCTTGCCTCGGTTGGCCGAGACAACCGCCCGCCGACGCGCCGTGCATGAGCACGTCGAACTGCTCACGTTATAGTCGCGCCTCGAATGCCAGGCGCGATGTCGACAGGACAACATGCTGAAGGTCAAGCTGGAAGCGGCCCTGCGCGTGGGCCGCGAAACGCTCTACCCCGTGCCCGATGAGCTGATCCTGCTGCTCAACGCGATCGATCGCCACGGGTCGCTGCTCAAGGCCATGGAGGAAGCCGGCGTCTGCCGACATCGTCGGATACGAGCACGAGGAATTCACTCACATGGCCACCGCGGCGACGGTGCGTGCCGGAATGGCGCAGGCGGCATTCGGTATTGAGGCGGCGGCCCGCGCGCATGGCCTGAAGTTCGTGCAACTGGTCCGCGAAAACTATTACCTGGCTTGCCGGCGCAAATCGCCGGCGCGCGTCGTGCTGGATGCGATCACGGCCACCGCGAAGAGTCCGGCATCCAGCGCATCGCAAGCCGGATCGGCGGATACGAGTTGCGTGCAACCGGCAGGGCGGTGCGATTGGGTGAGCTCTTCAGCAGCCTTCCATCGGCGCGCTCGACGGTTTCGCTGGCCGGCCTTTAGCGCCAGAGCGCCGCTCGCCTCGGCAGAGCGGCGCGTGGGGCGTTTGCGTAGCGACACCGATATGCAAAGTGGTGCATAAGCATGCCGATGATCCCCC
>DATKLH010000292.1:0-4954 GCA_035542515.1 Casimicrobiaceae bacterium | reverse complement strand
GCCTGGCACGCGTGCTATAGTCGACTGGCCCTCCGAAAACCCCGCGATCGATGTCCGGAAACACCCTCGGGACGCTGTTCTGCGTCACCTCCTTCGGCGAATCGCACGGACCCGCGATCGGGTGCGTGGTGGATGGATGTCCGCCGGGTCTCGCGCTCGCCGAAGAGGACATCCAGCGCGAGCTCGATCGGCGCAGGCCGGGAACCTCGCGCCACGTCACGCAGCGACGCGAACCCGATACCGTAGAGATCCTGTCCGGTGTGTTCGAAGGTCGCACCACCGGCACGCCGATCGCGCTGCTGATCCGCAACCAGGACGCGCGCAGCAAGGACTACGCGAACATCGCAGAGAGCTTCCGTCCCGGTCACGCCGATTACACCTACTGGCACAAGTACGGCATCCGCGATTATCGCGGCGGTGGACGCCAGTCGGCGCGCGAGACCGCCGTTCGCGTCGCCGCGGGTGCGATCGCGAAGAAATGGCTGCGCGAGCGCTTCGGTGTGAACATCCGTGGTCACATGACGCAAATGGGACCGCACGTCATTGCGTTCGAGCGCTGGGACGAGGTCGACAACAATCCGTTCTTCATCGCCAATGCTTCGATCGTGTCCGAGCTCGAACGCTTCATGGATGCGCTGCGCAAGTCGGGAGATTCGTGCGGCGCGCGCATCGAAGTGGTCGCGTCGGGTGTTCCCCCGGGATGGGGAGAACCGGTGTACGGCAAGCTCGATGCGGACATCGCAGGCGCGATGATGGGCATCAACGCGGTGAAGGGTGTGGAGATCGGCGCCGGCTTCGCTTCGGTTGCGCAGCGCGGCACGCAGCACTCCGACGAGATGGCGCCCGAGGGCTTCCTGTCCAACAACGCCGGCGGCATCCTCGGCGGCATTTCCACCGGCCAGGACATCGTGGTGTCCATCGCGGTCAAGCCCACGTCGTCGATTCGCCTCGATCGGCGCAGCATCGACAAATCGGGGCGATCGGTCATCGTCAACACGCACGGCCGCCACGATCCGTGCGTCGGCATTCGCGCCACACCGATCGCCGAGGCAGTGCTTGCGTTGGTGCTGATCGACCATGCGCTTCGTCACCGCGCGCAAAACGCCGACGTGCGTGTCGATACGCCGCGCATCGCTGCGCAGGCGCCGGGCGTGGGAGCATCGACACGCGCAAGCAACGCGCCGATCGAAGATCCGGATCCCGACGAAGCGTAACCGCGCGCGACCTGCGACTGTCAGTTCAGCGAGTGTCGGTTCAGTCGCTGCGCTCGCTGATCACCGCACCGGCCCGGCCGTGCGCGAAGCGGATGCTCACCCGATCGCCGAGGTCGAGTTGCGACGACCTGGTCACGACCCGTCCTTCTGCGTCGGCCACGAGCGCGTAACCGCGGGCGAGCACACGCTCGGGATCCAGATGGGCCAGGTGTTGGCGCAGTGCCGACAGGCGTTGCTCGACGGCGAGAAGGCGCGCGGTGCCCAGCGATCGCCAGGCGTAGAAGTTTTGCGTAAGTCGCTGCCCCTGCGGCAACGGGGCGCGCAATTCGCGCAGCAAGCGTGCCGTCAGCGTTCGGGCGTCATCGTTGTGTTGGCGAAGGCGGAGTCGCATCGCGCGTCGCAGCCGAAGCGCAAGCGCGCGCGTCTGCTCGGTTTGCCGTGCAATGCGTGCTGCGGGATGCGTGAGGCGCCGCGACGCGGCGTCGAGGCGCTGCATCGCGCTGGACAGCCCGTGGCGGTGCGCACGACCCAACCGATGCGCCGTGTGCGCAAGCCGGCGGCGCAACTCCGCGGCATCGGGAACGAGCAACATCGCCGCTGCCGTCGGCGTCGCGGCGCGCACGTCAGCCACGAAGTCGCAGATCGTGAAGTCGGTCTCGTGGCCCACGCCGGACACCACCGGGAGGTGCGACTCGAACACCGCACGCGCGAGGATCTCCTCGTTGAAGGCCCACAGGTCCTCCAGCGAGCCGCCGCCGCGACACACGAGCAATACATCGACTTCCGCGCGCGCGTTGGCGATACGCACCGCGGTGGCAACGGCGTGCGCAGCGCTATCGCCTTGCACAACCGCAGGGTAGATCACGACGCGCAACCCGGGCCAGCGTCGCGACAGCGTCGTCAGCACATCGCGCAGCGCAGCGCCCCGCGGCGAGGTGATGATGCCGATGCGACGCGGGAACACCGGGAGCGCACGTTTGCGTTCCTGCGCGAACCATCCGGCCGCCGACAACCGTGCCTTCAACCGCTCGAACCGTTCGTACAGCGCACCGAGCCCCGCGCGACGAATGTGCTCGACGTTGAGCTGGAACTCCCCGCGCGCTTCGTAGATCGACGGCACGGCGCGCACTTCGATCGCGAGTCCCTCTTTGAGCGCAAAGTCCAGATGCTGGGCCTTGGTGCGGAAGAACACGCAGCGAACCTGCGCGTGCGCGTCCTTCAGCGTGAAATAGAGATGGCCCGACGCCGCCCGCGTGCACTGGGATACCTCGCCGCCGACCCACACCAGTCCCAGATGCTTCTCCAGGAGGAGCCGCGCCGAGGACATGAACAGCGAAACCGGGAGCACCGGCGCGGCGGGTGTCTGCATCGGGGATATGCGGGGCGCCTTCAGCGGCGTTAGGGCGAAGGCCAAGCGCGGCGCGCGGGCTTTAGGGCGTTATGCACACGGGTAGCCTACAGGCCGTTACACATAACCGCGTGGACAAGCGGTTGATTCCGGGCCCTTTGTCATGGACGAAAACGCTTGCGCTTGTAGGTCGGTCACCGACAAATGCACCGCGGGCAGGATCCCCGGCTGAGTGCGAGCGACACGCGGTGAGTCGTCGTAATCGCTTGAAAAACAGCGGGTTTTGTGCGACGCGAAATTGGGCATTACAGAGATTTTACAGTGCGTGGGGCCACTTAGCGCGCGAATTTACAAGATATACACACTTCTATCCACAGGATTTGTGGACAACGCCTCGCCCGTGGCAATGGTCCCCTGCCGCGCAAGCCTTATCCGGCGCGGTTTTCGGGGCCGCAGGTGCATTGCCCTAGTAAGACGACGTACAGTGCGGCGGGCACGCGCGGTTAGAATGGATGGCTTCGATGGTTGTTCATGCACAAAGCGCAGCTCATGTTGCAACGCCACAAGCTGGCGCGAAGGCGCGTACGTTGAAACGCAACGCCGATGTTGCGATGCCGGCTGCGGAGAGCGCGGCCGCGCCCAACTTCCTGCGCGCGATCATCGCCGACGACAATCGCAGCGGCCGTTACGGCGGTCGTGTCGTGACGCGTTTCCCGCCCGAGCCGAATGGCTATCTTCATTACGGCCATGCGAAATCGATCATCCTCAATTTCGGACTGGCGGCCGAGAACGGCGGCGTGTGTCATCTGCGTTACGACGACACCAATCCGCTGAAGGAGGACGTCGAGTACGAGGATTCGATCGCCGAGTCGGTGCGCTGGCTCGGTTACGACTGGGGGACGCATCGCTATCACGCCTCCGACTACTACGATGCGCTGTATCGCTTCGCGGAGTGGTTCATTGAGCAGGGCCTCGCGTATGTCGACAGCCAGACGCCCGAGGAGATGCGCGCGACGCGCGGCACGCTGACCGAGGCGGGCATCGACAGTCCCTATCGCGAGCGCAGCGTCGCGGAGAGCCTCGATCTGTTCCGGCGCATGCGCGCGGGCGAGTTTCCGGATGGAACGCACGTGCTGCGGCTCAAGATCGACATGACGAGCCCCAACGTGAACATGCGCGATCCGGCGATCTACCGCATCCGCCACGCCGCGCACCACCGCACCGGCGACAAGTGGTGCATCTATCCGCTCTACGACTACACGCATTGCATCTCCGATGCGCTGGAGCGCATCACGCATTCGATCTGCACGCTCGAGTTCCAGGATCATCGCCCGCTCTACGATTGGGTGATCGAAAAGCTCGCTGACGGCGGCCAGCTCGAGCGGCCGCTGCCGCAGCAATACGAGTTCGCGCGCCTGAATCTCACCTACGTCGTGCTCTCCAAGCGCCGCCTCATCGAGCTCGTGAACAAGGGTCACGTCGACGGATGGGATGACCCGCGCATGCCCACGCTGGTGGGCGCGCGACGCCGCGGCTTCACGCCGGAAGGCTTCCGGCTGTTCATGGAACGCACCGGCGTGTCCAAGTCGGACACGTGGATCGACATCGGCGTGCTCGAAGACGCGATGCGCGACGAGCTCAACGCAAGCGCGCAGCGACGCATCGCGGTGCTCGATCCGATCCGCCTCGTGATCGACAACTATCCCGCCGACCAGCGCGAGGAGATGCTCGCGCCCAATCATCCCCAGAAGCCCGAGCTCGGCAAGCGTGCGCTGCGCTTTTCGCGCGAGCTGTGGATCGAGCGCGACGACTTCGCCGAGCACCCACCGAAGGGCTACTTCCGGCTGTCGCCGGGCACGGAGGTGCGGCTGCGCTACGCCTATATCGTGCGGTGCACCGGCTTCGAGAAGGACGCCAACGGCAACGTCACGACCGTGCATTGCACCTACGATGCGCAAACGCGCAGCGGTACTCCAGGCGCCGAGGCGCGCAAGGTGAAGGGCAACATCCACTGGCTGTGCGTCGACGAGGCACGTCCCGCGCAGGTGCGCCTGTACGATCGACTGTTCCGTGTACCGTTCCCCGGTGCGCGCAACCCATGGGGGCACCGCGAAGGCGGCGATGCCGCGTCACCTCCCGGGCACGCCGTGGTGGTGGCCGGCGAGGAGGATAGCGACGCGGATGTTCCCGAGCGCAACTACCTCGACGATCTCAACCCCGATTCCAAGCGCGTGATCACGGCACTGGTCGAGCCGTTGCTCGCCGACGCGCATGCCGAAACGCGCGTGCAGTTCGAGCGACACGGCTACTTCGTCGCCGATCTGGCCGAACACGCGGCGGAGCATCCGGTGTTCAACCGGACCGTGACGCTGCGCGATTCGTGGGGCAAGGG